>CAZUYF010000084.1:0-8542 GCA_964624675.1 uncultured bacterium | reverse complement strand
CGGACAATGATAGTGTTCCAGCCCAGTTTCCATCTGAAACAACTGGATCCGCAGGCGATGAATTACCGCATGATCCAACCGAAGCAAGCAGCAGGATTGATATTAAACCGCACAGGATAAGCCTTCTCATGATATTTCCCTTCTTTCATACATTTCGAAACCGGATCGTGTTCTCTATTCCGCTGAGGGTTTTTTCCAATGCCGGGGCCAGGTTACTTCCATTTCTGAAAAGCCGGAGGAAATCAGGCGGCGGCGGAGCTCTGCAAACCGATCTAATCCCATGCTGGTCATCTCCAGTTCCTCAATAATTAACAGCGTGTTCTGGTAATACTCCAGTGCCCCCTTATAATCGCTCTGCTTAATCCGGAGTAATGCAAGATCTACAAGAGTAATGGCTTCAAGCCTGAGAAAACCAACTTCCAGATGAATCTCAAGGGCCATTTCATAGCATTCCAGGGATTCTTCAAATCGATCATGCTCGTAATACAGACTTCCAAGGTTTCCAAGCGTTATCCCTTCGCTTTTCCGGTTACCTATCTCTCTGTGAAGTTCAAGCGCCTGCTGGTAATAGTTCAGGGCCTGATCAATTTCATCTTTGGATACATAGGGGTTTCCAAGATTTCCCAGGGCAATTCCTTCATTCCTCCTGTCCCCTGTTTCTCTGTTGATCTCCAGGGCTCTTTCGTAATATTCGATAGCTTTATCCATCCGCTCCTGATCAAAGTAGAAGTTACCGAGATTTCCAAGCAGTGTCCCCTCTATCTTACGATCACCATCTTCAAGGTTCAATTCAAGGGCTGACTCTAAATACTCCTGTGCTTCATCCGCTCTGCCCTGAATTCTGCAGAGTGTGCCCAGATTGCACAGGACCATGCTCTCCTGGTTGCTATCCTGGAGTTTTCTATGAATCTCAAGGGCGGTATGGTAGCATTCTTCAGCTTCGTTCATACGACCGGTTATTCTGAAAACGACTCCCAGCGCGAATTGTATTTTACCCTGCCAGGAGGAAGTCTCATGGGTGTCAGCGATTTCCTTCATTCTGAAAAGCAGATGTTCCTGCTCGGTGCTTTTGCCAAGTAGATTAAAAGTCTCGTTTCTACACATCAATACATCAAGCAATCTCTCAATGTTTTCCTTGTTCTGCGGTTGTTCCACTATCCAGGACTCGAGCTTTTCAGTTGATTCCAGAACCTTTTCATGCTGATAAGTCTCCTTGGCGTACTTCAAGCTGATAATACCCCATTGAATTGCTTTATCCCTTTTGTCGGCTCTTTCCCAGTGGTGTGCAAGAATGTCAGCTACTTCCTGCTCTTCATCAGGATACATCTCTTCGATCAGGGTAGCTGTGATACTGTGAAGGATCTTCTTATTGCTCTCCAGTATACTGTTGTAGGCAGTGTCGCGTATAAGAATGTGCCGGAACGCGTACTTCTGCTCGAATGCTGTTCCCCTGCCAATAAGGAACTGCCTGCGCTCCAGGTTGTTGAAAATTGATCTGCTGTTTTCATCCAGCGAAAGTTCTGCGGCAAGCCTGCTGTACAATTTGAACTGGAACTCGACTCCGAGTACTGAGGATTTCTGAAGGACGCCTTTCAATTCACCGGACAGGCGGTCAACTCTCGACTGAAGCAGTCCTGTCAGCGATGAGGGTATGTAAATCTCACTGATCGGGCTGCTGAACACCCATTGTCCGCTGCTTTCATGCAGTAGATCCAATTCGAAAAGATCGAGGATGAGTTCCTCGAGGAAGAACGGATTGCCCCGGGAATGCTTCATGAGAAACTCTTCCACTTTCCGGGAGATCTTTCCGGTTCCCCCGGAACTTATGCACGACAGCATCCTCAAGATTATGTCACGGCTGGCCTGTTCATCGATACTGGAGAGGGTTATTTCTTCCAATTCAGCGTAGGTGAGCATAATATCAAACTCCACCATCCTGCCATCATCCCTCTCTGGCCTGTAGATCAGAAGAAAAACAATCGGTCTATCTGTAATACAGTTGCCTATGATGAATTCCAGCACATTGCAGCATGTGGGATTAATCCAATGAAGATCATCCAGAACAACTATAAGATGCTTTCTACCCGCAATGGCCTTGAGAAGATTTCTGAAGGCTATTCTGGTTTCAAGGGCTATAGCCTTGCTGTCCAGTTCAGCCAGTCTTCTATCACCGGATCTTATTGAGAGGAGTTCGGCCAGGAAGGGTACTGAATCCCTCAAATCGCGCTCATCACTGAGGCTGAGGATCTTCTTCCTGAATTCGTCGTAATCCAGCCTGCAGTCCTGTTCAATATCAAGCAGATTACGAAGAAGACCTGTCCAGAGGGAGTAAGCGGGTTGAGCAAAAGAAAGAGACTGACCTTTTAAGACCGTAATATTCTCATCATTGCCGCAATGCTGCTTAATGAATTCATGAACAAGGCGGGATTTTCCAATACCTGCTTCACCTTTAATGCCCAGAACAATATGTTTAACTCCACCGAGCCGGCTTTCCCCTGTGCTCCGGGATTTCTGGTCAAGCAGCTTCTTTCTCAGCCTGACCAGTTCAGCTGTCCTTCCAACGAATCCGGAACGGCATACTGTGGATATACGCTCCCAGCGAGGTCTGCTTGCGGATATGGAACCTGTGGGGCGCCAGGCGTGGACCGGGTTGCTGATGCCTTTCAGTTGGACATTTCCCAAATCTTCCCATATGAATTGATCCCTGCACTTCTCATGAAACGTATCCGGGACCAGAATGGTATTGGCCCCGGCAGCCTCCTCCATGCGGGAAGCGAGGTTAACCGTTTTTCCCATAGCGGTCAGATGCCCTATGGCATCGGGAGCTACAGTCACCGGACCGCTGTTTATCCCTATCCTGGCAGTGACAGAGATGCCTTTATCGGAAAGGATGTCATTTGCCGCCAGTATTGTGTCGAGCATCATGAATCCGGATGAAACCGCCCTTGTACTGTCGTTCTCTCCTGCCTGCCTCGCACCGAAGAGAACCATTATCCTGTCACCTTCGATCTTGTCAACGTATCCACCAAACCGCTGGGTAACATCAACCAGGGCATCCATGATTCCACTGGCGATATTATGAACTGCTTCATGATCCAGTTTCTCTGAAAGGGAAGTGAAACCTTCAAGGTCCAGAAATAGAACGGCTATATCTCTCCGCTCACCAGGCTTAAGCTCTCCTCTTTCATCAGCTGCAGGATCCGATACCCCTCTATAGCGGATAAGTCTGTCTCTCAGGCTGGATCCAAAATCATGCGGCATTCAGTTCTCCCCCAAAAAAAGAGAATTCCAATGAAACCTCAAGCAGTAAACTGCCAGGGGTCAATATACAGAAATCAGATTGCGAATCAACCAAACCGGCAAAATTTAGAAACAGACTATGTGCAAACAGGAATTCAGTGAGGGAAATACTTAGAAAATCACTGGGAAATTTGAAGAGCTATAGCCTATTATTACTATGTATTGATATAATAATATTACCATATAGGCATTGACACAGTATGCAGGAATTACTCATATTACTGTTTCTTAAAACCTTTAATGAAAGGAAGGTTCACATGAAAAAGGGATTACTTCTTTTTGCTGCTCTTCTTCTTATATCAGGCAGCATCATTGCCCTGCCATCCTATTCGGGTCTTCGAGGGCTCAACCGTACCGTTGATGCTAAACCCATAGGGTCAGGTGAATTCTCAATCGCACTTTTCTCCTTCCTCGGAGTGAGCGACGATACAAGAACAGCTCAGCTTTCAGGCGGAGCCCAGGATGTCACAGATACCGAGTACAACGGTACATGGTACATCACAGCAGGAGTAGGACTCAGCGAAAAGATCGAGATCGCCGGAAGAGTATCCTACGTCTGGAACTGCCTCTCCCGCGAAGAGGTTGCGGGCCGGCAGGATCTTGTTGGAGGCCAGAACGAGAACGACGATGGTTTCAGCGAAGCCAACTTTTTCCTGAAGTACTCCTTCAATCCTGAAAGTGACTTTGTTATTGGTATAATGCCATGGGTCGGTTTCGCTATGTACGAAGGTGGCGACAGTCCATACGTAACAAACTACAACCAGTTCGATGGTGTCTGGTATCCCGAACAGCCAATGTTCGAGATGCGCCGCTCGATGATAGGTTCAAATTTCTCTGCAGGTGCAGACCTGCTCGCATCCATGAATTTACATCCAGTAGTGCTGCATGCTAACGTTGGATACCATTACTTCAAGCAGAATTTCCAGTTCACAGATCACAGGTATGGCACAAGCGATACAGTAGCAGTGGATATGGATGTCGAGGATCCAGTCCTCCATGTTGCCATGGGTGTCGAGTATCCCATGGATGGATTAACACTCTTTGCAGAGGCTGAGTGGCGCCACTTCCTTGATCGCGACTACGAAGATGGTAACGGTGAGAGATATGATGACATGATCATCGTTCAGCCGGGACTCAGGTTCCCCATTGCAGGGGGATTCTCATGCGATGTAGTGGGAGCGTTTGGATTAGATACCTTTGATCCTGAGTGGAGCGATCTTGGACATCGCTTCTTCCAGGCAGGTGGAAATCCTACAGACGAAACCAGGGCGGACTTCGCACCGTTCCCCGAGGGTTACTACCCCTCCTGGGGCGTTGGCGTGAACCTTATGTACTCCGGCAGCATTGCGGCCGCTCCAGGTTCAGCGATCATGTCAGGAACAGTTACCGACGCCCTTACAGGTGAAGCCCTTGAGGCCACTGTAGCGTTCCCCGGTGACGCCATCGAGCCAGCGGGTTCCGATGCTGAGACCGGTTTTTACTCCGCCGAACTTCCAGAGGGTAACGTCTCCGTAGCCGTCAACTCACCCGGCTACATCGGCGTAAGCGAGACCGTTCAAGTTGAAGGCGGTGTCGATTTCAACAATAATTACGCTCTTCAGCCCGAGCCCGGTACTGTAATAGGCAGCGTTACCGATATCGAGACGGGTCTTGCCATCTCAGGCGCAACCGTTTCAGCAACTGATGACCCTGCTGCCAGTGACCGGACAGGCACCGATGGTCTTTACGAATTTAACGTCAACGAAGGTACCCTGACCGTCTCTGCTACGGCTAACGGTTACCTCGGCGCAGAGGAGAACCTGGAGGTTCTCAGCGGTGATGTCGTTACGATCGACTTCCAGCTTCAGTCCGTTATCTTCGATCCGATCTATTTCGTCGTTAACGAATACGCGATCCAGTCAGAATACACATCTATCCTGGATGCAATTTCTGAGAACATCATCGCCAATAATCTCACTTTACAGATAAGTGGATACGCAGATGATGACTACACCGAAGAGTACAACCAGACCCTCAGCGAGAACAGAGCCGAAGCCATCTTCGACTACCTTGTTAACCTCGGTGTGAGCGCATCAAGTCTTTCCGCCACTGGCTATGGAGAGAATATGCCTGCAGCTCCCAATACAACCGAAGCCAACAAGGCTCTCAACCGTCGCGTGGAGTTCACAGTACGTTAGAACAACTGATAAACGCGATCTTCAAATAGATCGGGGCGGGTCCATCCGGACCCGCCCTCTTTTTCATTGTATAGCAGAATCAGTATAAATCCGGGAAACCTGCCGGTGATAACCCTATCCGCCAGCGGAACTCCCAGTTGTTCTCTCCATTAATGGGATCCGATACCCAGATCGGAAACAGTGCTTCAAGGAAAGCGATTCTCAGGGCGAATCCTCCGTTCGCGAGGAATGTGTCCCCCGAAAAGTCACTGAAACCATCGGCAAGCCAGCCTGCTCCTCCGAATATTTCAACGGGAAGAAAAAGAAACGGAACAGGCAGCCTCTGCTCTATTGAAAGGGCCGCTCTCCCCCGGACAGGACTATTCTGGTAACCGGGCAGGGCAGGGCCGGACCTTACATAGTAGTGTTCCTGGGGAGACATTGAACCATCAGGCGGCAGAAACGCCCCTGAGATACCGCTTGCGAAAAGTCCTCCTCCCGGTCTGAGGAAGACATGAACGGGAGCATCTCCGGCAATTCTGCCTGCGTAAATCCTGGTTCGCACAAGGTAACTGCCGGCAATCCTTTGCGTGATATCGAACTCACCATCCATCCGTGCATATGGGCCATCATTCCATCCGGGGGAAGCCATAGCGTTAAAATCACCTTTCCATGATATACCGTAGTTCTTGTCGATGGCTGAGATTCCTGCTGAGAATTCATATCCGCTGCCCGATTCAACATTGCGGCCTCCGTAAACCGTGGTGTCCTCAACGCTGAAAAGCTCCAGGTCAAAAGAAATTCTGAGGTGAGTATCAGTTGCCACCCTTCCTCCCATGAAATAGCCTGCGCCAAGGTTGGCACTGCCTGTTCCATATCCCCTTGATACGCCGGTGGAGAGGTAGAGACTCCTGCGGTATTCCCTGAAAAGTGGAGTATGGAAAGCGGCTCCCCATGAGGAATAGTTCCCGCTTTCGAAGGGAACGGATGCGTAAGCCGACCATGTGAATGGACCACCCATATAGGACGGAATGGTAGCGGACATGCATAGAATCTCCGCTCTCCATGAACCTGCCGCATAGGATGGGAATGGCAGAACCCACAGACTGTAATGGGTGGGTCTTGGGAACGGAAGCAGCATTGGTTTAATCTGGCTGAGTGGCGGCAGAGCATTGTTCCATGGAGCCCTGTCAGGCATGCAGAGGAACGGGTCGGCAACAACCGAGCACCAGCTTCCGGGTACTGTCACCGTATCAGTGATTCCAGGAGCAAGTGTGAATTCGGTAATAAGAGAATCATTTCCCGAAAGAAAAAGCAGGTCAAGTTTAACTTCATGCGGCACATCGCCTGTTACTGTAACCGTCGTTGAACTACCCGATTCTTCTATACTTTCAACCCACACATCGGCATTCCCTGTCCCCCTGAGCCAGAAATCGAATTCTCCCTTCCATGACCTTCCGGTAACTTCCTCTACAACAGCTTGAAAATCATCAGTATGAGGGTGATGATACATGAAGCGATCGAAGTAAATGGACATTATCCTGTCAAAATCCTCTTCTCCAACCTGACGCTGAAGCATTCTGAGGAAGAAAGCTGGCTTTGTATAGTAAGTGAATCCCGTAGAATGACTGCCGTCACCGGCATCCGTTGCATCGCTAAGCACGGGGACTTCTTCTACGGCAGTACCGGTGACGTATGCCATGAGGCTGATATCCTGATCGCTTATCTCCATTATCCAGTCGGGAGTTGTGGACATATTTCCGAAAAAACCGTGTCTCCTCTGCATGTAACGAAGCTCGCTGAAGGTGTTCATTCCTTCGTCGAGCCAGGCTTCATTAACTTCATCGTTCCCAAGCATTCCGTAGAACCACTGATGTCCAATCTCATGTGATGTTACCATCTCCAGGGCTCTTGTCATCGGTACATCAGCCGCCGAAAATATGAACTGAGGGTACTCCATGCCCCCGGCCATCAGGAGTACCGGTTCAACAACCCAGAGATCAGGATAGGGATAAGGTACGTACCACTCCCCATAGTAAAGCAGCGTGGAATCGATAATTGCCGGGACCTCCGACCAGTGTTTGGAGTCATCGTCCAGAAGAACCAGGTGCACACTTATCGAATCTGCGCCCAGGCTCTCAGGGTATACATAGGTATACTCCCTTACTGTATAATCCGGGCTTGCGGACCAGGCGAAATCATGAACATTGTATGCTTTCCATGTTTCGGTTCTCCTCAGAGAGTCTTCCGAAAATGAAACGCTTTCAACTGATCCGGTGGCAGCGGAAATGAAGTTTTCAGGGATATCCAGAGTTATCGAGTAATCACCATAATCGCTGTAGAATTCTCCCCTCCAGTGATACCTTCCCCGGTGCCATCCGTTCTCATCAAGAACGCACATCTTTGGATACCATTGTGTGATCTGGAACGTTTCTCCCAGGTGCCCCATCCTGCTCCAGAAGCTGGGCACTTTCACTATGAAGTCACCCCGGAGTAATACAGCTTCTCCAGGACTAAGGGGTGAATCGAGGCTGATAAAACCAAGACAGCCGTCTACGGAAATATCAACCGGATTCCCGTTCAGGCTCCAGCCTGAAAGGTCTATCCAGCCTTTCTCGGATTCGGGAGACGCTCTGAAGTAATAGCGGCCGACAGCCTCGAGATCCTGGCCGAAGGCGCTTGAAATATCCCTGTAGGCATTGGGATAAAGGTGTAGCCAGAGAGTATCTACTGGAAAATCGACTCCATTCGTGAAAAGGATATCAGAATGTCCGAAAAGCATGCCCGAATCAGGCTCAAGCCGTACATCCATAATGTAGTCTGCCCTGCTCTCGAGACCGGGGAAACCCGCTGCTATTAGAACTGCACAAATGGCTCCTGTAATCATATCTTCAACCTCCCTGATGGAAACTCATATCAGTATTGATACTCATGTGGAAAAGAACGAATGGAGTCAACGGAGTTTGCGCCGGGTCAGGCCTCTGCAGGCTCCCAGTCAGGTGGCCATGGAAGAGCGGAAGGGTCGGTTCCGTTTTCAATAAGAAGCTTGCGAAGATGGGTGAAGTTCTCATCGATCTCGTATGAAT
>CAZUYF010000083.1:0-8705 GCA_964624675.1 uncultured bacterium | reverse complement strand
AAACTCGAATAAATACACTTATTATATCTTCCATTATTACAGCTGTTATCGTTTCGGGATGCTGGAACCCATTCTCTCCCAAGACGGAGGAATCCACGGGAATCCAATACCACAATCCCGTTGACAGCGCTTACAAAGTTCTTGAGAACCTTCAGTACGCATATATCAGCCGTGATATCGGTCATTACCTTGCCTGCTTCAGAGACGATTTTGAATTTCATCTCCGTGAAGTGGACTGGGACGATTACGATGGCGACGGTGTGATCGATGAGTACTGGGGGCTGGATCTGGAGGAAGATTTCCATATCAGCATGTTCCAAAGCACTAACGTTACTACTATAGATCTTGTACTATCTGGAACGTCGGAGTACCCCTGGACCGGTGATCCCACTGGACAGTCGCTGCAGCTGGACCGTACCTTTAATCTTAAAGTGTATACTCCCGATGGCGGATACATTGCATCAGGTACGGCTCTTTTCATCTGCCGCGAGGATACCTCCTCAGGTGAATGGTATATCTGGCAGTGGTGGGATCTGTCCGATACTTAAACCCGATTACAGCCTGCAGTGAATCTTCATCTGATACTACTCAGCAGTATTCTGATTTCAATCGGTTCTTGTCCTTCCGGGGCATGGTGGGTCTTCTTTTCTGACAGAGGTCCTGATCTTGATAGCAGGCTTGAAACCAGATCTTCAGAATTGCTGAATGCCCCTTCTTACGAAAGACGGGTTTCCATAGGCCTGTTCGCAGCGGATGAACTGGACCTTGAACCATGGTCCGTTTATGTGGAACAGGTGGCTGATCTGACTGTCTGCGCGGAAGTCAGAACAAAGTCCAGATTCCTTAACGCTGTCAGCATAAATACTGCAGGCGGCAACCTTGATGACATTCTCGCGCTACCATTCGTTGACCATATACGTCCTGTATCCTCCAGTTCATTCCGTACACCGGAATTTCATACATACACTGGAAACTCCGCGGGAGTAACAGCTGCCCAGCTTGCTCAGATAGGACTTGATGAACTCCACAGCCGCGGCTGGACAGGGGAGGGAGTCGTCGTTGGTGTCCTTGATTCAGGCTTCAACCTTATACATGATGTGTTCAGTGACATTACAGTTCTCCAGATGTACGATTTCGTAGACGATGACAGTGACCCCTCACAACAGCCCGGTGACCCGCCCGGCCAGTCGGATCATGGTACCGCGGTTCTATCGATTCTCGGAGGCTATGTTGAGGATGAGTTCAGCGGAGGTATCCCCGACGCTTCGTTTATCCTCGCGAAAACAGAGGATATCAGCGATGAATACCAGGCGGAGGAAGATTACTGGGTTGCCGGACTCGAATGGGTTGAACTGAACGGCGGCGATATCGTCAGCAGCTCTCTTGCATATATTGATTGGTACACCTACTCCGATCTTGACGGGAATACCGCTGTGACAACCATAGCTGCAGATGCTGCCGCTTCAAGGGGAATGGTAGTTTATAACGCCATAGGCAATTCAGGTCCCGATCCCGGTTCCCTGATGGCGCCATCAGACGGGGATTCAGTATTTGCTGTGGGAGCCGTTGATGCATCCTCAAATGTTGCTCAATTTTCCTCAAGAGGACCAACATTCGATGGACGGATAAAACCGGACGCATGCGCCCTCGGTGATAATGTCAGCCTTGCATATCAGGGTACATCCGGATACACCATGGGGGATGGCACATCCTTCGCGGCGCCCCTTGTATCATCAGCAGCGGGGGCTTTGTATGGTGCCCATCCGGAATGGTCCATGATCGAGATCATGGAAATACTCCGATCAACTGCCTCTGGAAGCAGCAGCCCTGATAACAGCGCAGGATACGGCATCATTAACGCCTTCGCGGCTTTGAAACATCATTCCGTAACAGGATCAGTCAGATCCAGTCTCAACGGTGAATATTTAATTGAATACCCTTTGGCTCTGATCATGGGTGATTCCTTATACATGATAGAGACGAATCTATCGGGGTGGTTTGCTTTCTGTCCAGGGAAACTGGGTGAGTTCACCCTGAGTGACGGAGGGGGAAACGGTTACGTAATACCTGTAACCGGTACCCTTTGTGCTGAAGGAGTGGAAATAGAGGTATTCGTAGACCAGACACCTAGCGCATCCGCCCCTTCTGTTTATCCCAACCCTTCAACTGAAGGTATATACGTCGGCTTCGATCTGGTGAACGGCCCGGTTGATGCTGAGTTGACAGTATTTGATCTTACCGGAGAGATGATCTATGAATCGGTAAGAGTGAATATCGGACCCGGTTCATTCAGAGCGCCCTTCCCGGGTGAGGCATTCTACTGGGATGGAACATGTACTGATGGTTCCTCAGCTGCTTCCGGTGTATATATTGTCTTCCTGAGAACTGGTGGAGCTGTAAATCTAATGAAGTGTTCACTGGTAAGATGAATTGATCAAGACTGAACTTTGAATTCGTTCATTTAGTAATTCATTACTGACAAAGAGGGGAATATGAAAATACTGGCTTTACTGGTGATAGTGATCAGCGCGGTCACTTTCGCTCAGCCTCAAACATTCAGATCCATGTCTACAAGCGGATTGATTCTTGATGATCTTGACCGCTGGTTCTCTGGCATGCTGTTTACTCAACCGGTACCTGACAGGCTGCTTGAGGTTGCAGGTATAAGGGTTTATACCGGTCTTTCCAACCTCTCAACAGGTACAGATCTGGTTTTTGACGAAACTGCCGATACCCGGGGGAGTTTCCTGCTGGGCGGAAGCTATGTGCCGCTCGAAGCATCTTTCGGACTCGGAATTCTTACCGAGTTCATGAATGAAAGGTTCTTCGATGAGATTACGCTCCTCGGAGCCGGAGGTATACCATACGTTTCCGGAGAGGGTACAGTGGAAGGGACCTGGTCGGAGTATATCGATACCAACGGTGACGGGACACTTGATTCAAGACATACCGTTCATGAAACTGCCGAAGCAAGAACCGATTCATCACTGACTTCAGCAGGTGTTTATGGGGCTTATGAAGTCAGCGAAACACTAAGACTCGGCCTTGGTGTATCCTATTCGACCATCAGTACAGAAGTACTGGATGAGGATGATAACAGATCCCTCTCAATTGCCGATTCAAATCTTGTAACCGGTGCCCAAACCTATACTCTGGATTCCAGTGGAGAAGGATTCTCCAAGGATGACAGAAGCAGCATAGAAATAGCCGTATCCGGCACATCAGCAGTATCGGATATGATGGATATTGGCGGGATGTTCCTGTTCTCGTCCATTTCATCGGACATTTCTTACGAGGCCGGGCTTTCCGGAACAGAGGATTTTCTTCCCGGAGAGATCGGAGTATACGATATCGCCATATGGAGCGAGTCTGAGAACTACTCGGTTTCACCAGGAGGAAGCAGATTCGGCGGTGGACTGAATATGGACTTCAGACTTGATGAGAGCTGGACTCTCGAAGCCTCGGGAGGATATTACACAGCAAGCCTGAGTGGAAGTTCAGATCAGTATTCGATCAGTATGGATTCATCCTACATCGTATCGATCGCTTCACTTATTGATTCCACGATTTTCGATATGAACGGTTCCGGTGGAACCGATATCGATATCGCTAATGATCTTTTCGCTTTCGGAGCTAAACTGACACTTGATCCCTCTGAAAAGTTCACCATCAGCATGGGAATGGGATTTTCCATGTATGATCTCAGTAATACCGTACATAATGCATCCAGCAATATTCTTATTGAGACATACTCTGACGGAGACGATGAGTTTGCCGATCCGGACGATTACGTATCTACTACAACATGGAGTCAGACGGATGAGACCATTACAACAGAGAGTATCACGAGGATAGCAATTCCGGTGGGACTTGAGTTCGAAGTTCTCCCGAAAGTGTATGCACGGCTTGGAGCGAGTCCGGGATTCGTATGGGAGTCGGAGACTGAAACCACTTCGCTGATAGAAGCGTCTCCCATTGTTAATCATATCGTATACGGAGACGGCACTGAGCAGCAGTTCGTTGAAAGTCCGTTTGAAACAATAGACGGGACTCTCGTTGAAACTGATGATAACTATACGGAAATACCTTACTCCTATGGAGTTGGATATACACCTAACGATTACATACAGATCGATCTGATGGGTCTTGGAGACAGTTTAAACCAGTGGCGTCTTTCAGCAACGCTGTCTTTCTAGTTAATGGAAGAAGGATATACTATGAAAAGGATAACAGCAGGGATTTCAGTTTTACTCCTGCTTCTTCTGGGGTGCGCACAGGACAATCCCTTCAAAGCAGATTCTGAAGTGCAGTGGGAAGGCGGAAACGATCACCCGCATATCGATATGGTCGGTACGGAAAGCGGGGGATTCGGTAGTTCTCAGTTCAGCGACCTGGATCCTGAGAGAAATGGAATTCAGGATGCAGTGATGCTGAGCTTTGACAAGGATATCGATCCTTCAACTATTACTGCCGCATCATTTGAGATGATTAAAACGGACCCGGGAACAGGTCCCGTTCAATTCGAGAGTATCACCTACTATCCCGAGGATGGAATAGCCATTCTGGTTGGAACATTCTCCGATGATACTGCATACCTTCTTACAGTTACAGCCGGTAGTATCCTTGATATCACGGGAAACGAACTGGACCCGAATCACAACGCACTGTACGATGGATCACCATGGGATGACAGACTGGCAACATTTATCGCCGGGTCTGCAACAATGCGGGATATTACATCCCCGAGCATTAACAGCTATTTTCCCAGTACGGGAAACGTAGGCAGTCTTACTCCCCAACCGAGGGTTCTGTTTGATAATGGACCTATGAAAGTTTCGCAGCTTAATCTGAACAACTTCACTCTGGTGAGAACCTCGGATTCAGCTTCTGTAGCTCTTCAGGTGGTTTCTGTGACTGGTTCACAGCTTGTCACCACTCCTGTGAGCAATCTTTCCTACGGAACCAGATACACCGTCAGGCTGTCCGCTCAGATCACGGATGACGCAGGTAACTACCTTGATACTAACGGTGATAGTTACGTCTGGCCTGACGAACCGGATCTCGTATGGGATTTCAAGATCACGGATGACGCATCCACACATACCGAACCACCAGCAGTGGATCAGGCAACTCTGATGCCTGGAAATACCTGGGTACGCATTGAGTTTGAAAAGAGCCTGAGCGGAGATGATGTAGTCATGGATACTGCAACATTCATAGCTGCCAACATTCAGGTTATTGACAATATCGGTTCCATTCCCATCGTCTTTGAAACCGGTGCGGATCCGGGAGCAGTTAACTGCATGCTTCAGCGTAGCACTGAAGGAACTGCGACTCTGTACTTATCATGCAAAGTTGCCGATGAGTACGGGAACCTGCTTGATGGGAATCATGACGGTCTTGGCGGTACTCCCGGCGAGGATGACTATTCGGAAGTTCTCTAAAACCTCATGGTTTTCAGGTCAATAGCGATACTGATTCTTATTGGTGTGCTGTGGTTGCTGGGTATAATCGACCCCGGAGCATTGCCTTTGCATTCGAGGGAATTCCAGCTATGCGGAGCCACCGTGCTGCTTTACCTCTTCTGGAGCGCAGCTGAATCGAAGTACAGGGGGGGCTCTGCGAGCCTCCCCTATACTGTATTTTATGCTGTTCTGCTTGTCAGTGCAATCGATAGCTTTCTTCTGGATCTAACCACATATGGACCACCGTGGATTCTCCGCTGGGCAGGTTTGGTTCTGTTTGCTTTAGGATCTATTGTGCGCCTGGCAGCTTACAGGACAAGATCCGTGAGACAGCTGAGGCTGGGAAGATACCTTCAACTTGCAGGTCTGCCGGTTGCTCTTGGCAGTATCGCCGGAACAGTAGTCGCTGCAGCGGCTGGTATTCCTGGTTCTGTCAATGAGGAACTTGACAAGCAGGACGATGAAGAAAGCAGTATATGAAAACTCTGCTGCAACGGGTCTCCAGGGCATCCGTTTCAATACAAGGCAGTGTCACAGGTGAAATAGGACCCGGATTGCTTGCTCTCGTAAGCTTCGGCAGATCGGATACCGAACAGGATCTTGAATGGATGTCGAGGAAAATAACCGGCTTGAGGATATTTCCAGATTCGAACAACAGCATGAATCTATCTTTGAGTGATACCGGCGGAGATATCCTTATCGTAAGCCAGTTCACCCTGCATGCCGATTCGGGAAAGGGAAGGCGACCCAGCTTCATGAATGCAGCTCTCCCTGAGAATGCTGAGCTGCTCTACGATCTTTTCCTGGAGATAGTATCCAACTCGGTTTTGAAGGTTCGATCGGGCGTGTTCGGAGCAATGATGGAAATTAATCTTGTAAATGACGGACCGGTTACCATCATGATCGATTCCCCATCCGAACGATTACCTTAGCATGTGGTGGTATCCTGCTGGATCTCCTCTTGTGCTTGCCAGCAAATCTCCAAGAAGGAGGGCCATTCTTGAAATGGCCGGCATACCGTTTGTACAGATCCCCGGAAATGTAAGAGAAACATCGATGGATGGATCACCAGGTTTTATCGTTCAGCACTGGGCAAGAAAGAAGGCGGAAAATATTCTCTCCTCGTTCACCGGTGACCCTGTACTGGGTGCGGATACTATGGTTGCTCTCGGTGATGAACTCCTTGGTAAACCTGATGATGAGGATCAGGCGATGGATATGCTTGCCAGACTGTCCGGGGAATGGCACTCTGTATTCGGCGGAGTATGTATCCTCTGGCCGGAAAGGGGAATCGATTTGCAGTTCGTCGAGGAGACCAGAGTCCTGTTCAGAAACCTTGAAGCCGATGAAATTAAGGCCTACATTTCCACCGGAGAATCATTTGATAAGGCGGGTGCTTACGGTATACAGGGGTATGGGAGTCTGCTTGTCGAACGGATTGAAGGATGCTATTTCAATGTAATGGGTTTACCTGTTTCCAGGTTCGTCCATGAATTAAGGGACAGGCTTTTAAATGGGGAATGATATATCTCAGATTGCTTATTGCGGACTGAACTGTGCTGAATGTCCAGTCTTTCTCGCAACTCTCAGTGGATATGAGTATTCCAAGAAGAAGATCGCGCAGGAGTGGTCCAGGATATACAATATGGACATCAGTCCCGATGACATTAATTGCCTGGGCTGCAAATCAAGGAAAGGTGTTCATTTCTCACATTGTTACGAGTGTTCCATTCGCCTATGTGCAGAGGAGCGAAGTATTGATACCTGCGTTGACTGCGCTGAATTTCCGTGCATAGACCTGAAGGAGATGTTTGATCTGATTCCTGTCGCGAAGCAGAACCTTGAAAACCTCAGATAATCAGATAAACGGGATTTATGTCAGAATATGTGCAAGTTGACACTTTTTCCAATATTGTCTATCAATTAGCTTGCGAGAATCACCAGAATCTTATTATTGTATTGATGGTGTATCTTGCGGTTTAGTGTCTGTGCGGAGAGGTGTCCGAGCTGGTCGAAGGAGCACGGTTGGAAACCGTGTAGGACGTGTATTCGTTCTCGAGGGTTCGAATCCCTCTCTCTCCGCCACCCTGGCTGGTATAGCGGTTAAACAGGCATTCAAGGATCAGTTGAGTTACTGGATTTTGTAAATACTGATATACCAAAGAATTCAGTGCTTCATCAGGGAGGAAATATGTCTGATACATTTACTGGAGAAACTTATACTACTCTTTGTGTAGATGCCGAGGGATATTTAGCCAAGGATTCTCCGGAGCAAGCAAGGGAACTGCTGCAGAAGGCAATCTCCCTGATCGCAACCAGACCCAGGGCCAGGAGCATTCTCGCTGATACATGCATGAGCATGGAATTATGGGCTGAAGCCAGGTCACAGCTTGAGGCACTTCTAACACTCGATGAGGGAAACATAGGCAATAATTTCAAACTTGCTCAGGTTCTCGAAGAACTGGGAGAGTATCAGCTGGCCAAGGATAACTACACTGTGGTGCTTGATGATGACCCTGATCATCATGGTGCCAAGGTTGCCATCAAAAGAATTGAAAGCAGAACCAAGGATTCCTGGGTTAACCTTAAAGATATTTTCGATACTCAACCGACTGAAAGTCCCGCAGAAGTAACCACTGATAAAACAGGGGACGAATTCAAAGATGGGATGCAGGTATTCCCAGATGTCCCATCCGAGGAACTTTTTGCTGATTCCGAGAATGACGAAGACTCCAGTGTGGAAAGACTCCTGAAGAATATCGGGTTATCAGGTGATTCAGCTGAGGAAGAAGATGATTCTTCAGAATTTCTGGAAACCATCGGTGTTTCCACCACCGAGACCCTGCAGTCAGCATTTGGAAATCCGGAAGATTCCCAGGAAGAGTCAGAAGGTAAGCTTGATGCCGAAGCGGCGGAGAAGCAGGCTGTAAAAAGCCTCGATGAGATATTCGGCTCATCTTCCGTTGCGGAAGAGGAATTGATGGAGATCGAGCCTGAACCCGAAGAACCTGAAGAAGAGAGCGAACCTGAGGCTGAAGAACCCGAGGAAGAAAAGGCTGAAGCGGATCCTTACTCGTTCAATTCAGGAAAAACGCTTGAAGCAATATTTAACGCACCTGAAGTCGAAGAACCCGTGGAAGAGGAAGCTGAACCTGAGGTTGAAGAACCCGTGGAAGAGGAAGCTGAACCTGAAGTCGAAGAACCTGCGGAAGAGGAAGCTGAACCTGAAGCTGAAGAACC
>CAZUYF010000082.1:4267-8843 GCA_964624675.1 uncultured bacterium | reverse complement strand
GGAACCACAAGCGGCGGACGCTGACATTTGATAGGGACGTACCACACTTCTTCAACTTATGACATACTTCTCTTCATTATAGAGTAGATAAAAGTGTGCATAAGTTGAAGAAGTGTGGTACGTCCCTTGCTTACCTGAAGATAACTCTGCAATAACGTTTTTTACCGGCTCGGAGCAATATGCGGTCAGGTGTGTTCTCAGGGTCGAGGTTGTCAACAGGATCGCTTACGCGATTATTTTCAACGTAAAGACCGCCCTGTTTGGCAAGTCTCCTGACTTCGCCTCTACTGGGACAGAGGCCGGTTTCGACGAAGAGGTCAAGGCAGGATATGCCGTTTCTGAGCCTCTCATCAGGAATTTCAAGGCTTGGAACGTCCTCCTGATCCCCGTTTCCAGCGAAGAGGGCGCGGGATGCCTTCTCAGCTTTGAGGGCTTCCTCTGGGCCGTGAGTCAGGGCCGTAGCCTCAAAGGCAAGCCTTTCCTTGACCAGCCTTATCTCAGCTCCTTCAAGGAGTGACAGCTTTTCTATTTCATCCATGGAAATGAAAGTGTACAGTTTCAGGAAATAGATGGCATCCTTATCATTTACATTGATCCAGAACTGATAGTACTCGTAAGGGCTTGTCAGCGAAGGATCAAGCCAGATTGCACCGCCAGCCTGGGATTTACTCATTTTTTCACCGGAGGCTGTTGTAACAAGGGGACATGTGAAACCCCAGGTCTCCGCACCTTCTGAGCGTCTTATAAGATCGATACCGGCTACTATGTTGCCCCACTGATCGGAACCCCCTACCTGAAGAACACAGCCGAGTTCGCGGTAAAGGTGAAGGAAATCGTATGCCTGAAGAACGCTGTAGTTGAACTCAAGGAATGAAATACCTGTTTCCAGGCGGAGTTTAACTGACTCGGTTGCCAGCATCCTGTTAACACTGAAATGTCGTCCGATATCTCTGAGGAAATCAAGATGGTTCAATTTAGAGAGCCAGCTGTGATTGTTCAGAAGTAAAGCCCTGTTTTTCTGTGATTTGAAATCAAGAAAGTGCTCCATCTGAGTGGTGATGGAATCAGCCCAGGCGGAAATGGTTTCTTCCGATTCGAAGGGGCGTTCGGCGCTTCTGCAAGAAGGGTCACCAACAAGCGCTGTCCCTCCGCCGACAATAATGATCGGTTTATGGCCTTCATTCTGTAGATGTCTTGCAATCATAAGGGGAACCAGGTGCCCGAGATGGAGGCTGCCTGCAGTTGCGTCAAAACCTATATAGAAACTCAGTGAGGAGCCATCAAGAAGCTCCGCAAGCTTCTCTTCAGCTGTCATCTGATAGATAAGTCCTCTTTCGCTGAGTGTTCTCAATAATTCCAAGACCAGCTCCCTTCAGCTGACTGGCAATACAGTCCCCGGATGTTTATGTTTTCGACTGTTCGTTACATAGAACATAATACTGGAGAAAATTATGGAAACCATTGAATTTGAGCATCCGGTGGCGAGAAGTATTCTGACCAAGCTCAGAGACCGCTCCACTACGCCGGATGAATTCAGGAAACTTGCGTACAGGCTCGGTTTCATGCTGGCGGTAGAAGCAACAAGAAACCTTGGAACGCTGCCTCTGACTGTTGAAACACCAATGGAGAATACCCTTGGTGAAGAGTGCGCCCATTATCCAATGCTTCTTCCTGTAATGAGAGCCGGACTGGGGCTTCTTGCGCCTTTTCAGGAACTCCTTCCCGAATCTCCTGTAGCTTTCATCGCGATGAAAAGGGATGAAAAGACGGGGGAGGCTAAATGGCTCTACGATTCCATTCAGAATCTCAAGGGAAGGGATCTCATCATCCTTGACCCTATGCTGGCAACGGCTGGAACAGCCAGGAGTGTAATCGACTATGTTCTGGCAAAGGGGGCGGAGAGCATCACAATGGTTAGCATTGTCGCTTCGCCTGAAGGGATATACAGACTGAGAGATTACGATGACCTGACTTTCATAACTGTATCAGTTGACCGGGAACTCGATGAGAACTGGTTCATACTTCCGGGACTCGGGGATTTCGGTGACAGGCTCTACAAAGGAAAATAGCACTGCAGAAATAAGATGTAGGGATAATATGGATAAGAATGGAATATACATAGCCGGAAGCGATATGAACGCGGGAAAAACCACGTTCAGCCTCGGACTTGTTTCATGGCTTGAAGAACATCAAGAGGGCGGCGTATCCTTCATGAAACCAATGGGACAGAAGACCACTCTGGTGGACGGAGAGTCGGTGGGTGAGGATACCTTTCTGGTAAACACTTCGCTGGGTCTTGATACTCCGCCGGAGTATACTGCACCATTCACCATGTCTTCAGGGCATTCCGAAACCTTCCTGTCAGATGGGCACCCCTCGGATATAGAGAAGAAGATAATGAAGGCTTACAGGTATTTAAGGTCCACATCGGATGTGGTTGTCGTTGAGGGAACAGGGCATCCTGGTGTAGGTTCGGTATTTAACCTCTGCAATGCCAGCGTAGCCGGCTTAATGAATATTCCTGTGCTCCTTGTACTCAATGCGGGTATTGGAAAAACCATAGACAGTTTTACACTCTGCAGCAGTCTTTTTCATGACAGAGAAATCCCTCTTCTCGGAGTGGTAATAAACAAAGTACTCGACAGCAAAATGGAGAAGATCCGAAAGTATCTTGATCCCTGGTTCGCAGAAAGAGGAATACCTGTTTTCGGGTATATTCCATACGTAAAATCTTTCGCAAAACCCTCGATTGGAATGCTGGGGCGGGAACTTGGAGTTGAAACCCTGATTTCCCCGAAGAAGAACGGAGATATCCCTGTTGAAGGCTTCATTGCAGGATTCGGAAGCAGCGCTGAAATCATTGCAGATATCTCGGGCAGCCCCCAGAGCGCCCTTCTTCTCAGTTCAAAAAGACATGAAGTAGTTGATGCCATAGTAGCGAGAAGGCTTTCCGGTGTCCTTTCAGAAGGCCCCGGAGCGATAGTGCTTTGCGGGAAGCCGAATGACAATGAATCCTATATAGCCGATGCATGTGATAAATTGGATATTCCGCTTTACAGGTCGTTGAAAAGTGCTGGAGATTCCGTTTCAATACTGAACAGGCGGATATTCAAGATTGAACCCGGTGAGTCAGTAAAGATTTCCGAGATCGTAAGAACGGTTAAGGATAATGTGGATATTGAACGAATGATGGCATGTCTGCAGTCTTCAGACCATGTACAGAAAAAAACAGCGGATAAACCAATGGCCCGACTGAAATCATGGGTATCAAAGCTCTTTAACAAGCAATAGCCGGAGTACACTGAATGCGATCAAGAATAATCCTCATCTCGATCTTTCTTCTTGCAATGGGAGCCACATTTCTGTTCAAGAAACCTCATAGTCCGGAAACAGGAGGTGTCTGGTCACTCACTGACCACCTCAACAAACTTGAATATCTGACTGATTCCCTTAATTCAATACTGGCAGATACGATGGATGTAAGAATGGCCAGCGTTGAGCCGGGGGGGACACTCGGTGCGCTTCTGTACTCAACCGGCATTGAAGGAAACAGATATCTCAGCTGCTGTGAAATTTTCATAGACAGCCTCGGATGGACCTCAGTACATGTGGGTGATACCCTTGAAGCTCTCTATGCAAGGGACACCCTGACAGAAGTCCGAGCAAGACCCAGGAATGGCAGGGGATACTACTGCATTGAATTTGATGGAACTGCCGAACCTGTCGACTGGTACTGGGTACCTGAAGAGCAGTTCAGAAGACTTCGCGCTGTTACACTTGTTGTCAGCAGTTCCGTATGGGAAAGCATTGCCAGCGGTGGTGTCCCGCCAGACCTGTCACCGTCCGGACGCATTGTGACCGCACGTGATTCTGTAAGAAAGGTAGCTTACATTAAAGGGTTCGAGAATGAGCTCGCCAACAGGCTCTTCGTTTACGATATCGATTTCTATTACGATGTGCAGCCGGGTGACAGTGTATGGGTGCTGCTGGAGGAGACCAGGTACCCCGGCTCATCCGAGACTACATTCCGCAGAATAATCGCTGCCAAATATGATTTCGCCCTGGGAGGAATGACTGAAGCCATTCCATTCTTCCACCAGCCGGATTCCCTTGCTCCTGACGGCAGCGCCATAATACTTGATCACTATCACCGTGATGGGGCTTCACTCAGAACGATGTTCCTCAAAATGCCGGTTCCATTCGGCAGAATAAGTTCTCCCTATTCAGATTCACGGATGCATCCTGTTCTTGGATACACGAGAGCCCACAGGGGTATAGATTACGCAGCACCCATGGGCACAGAGATATATGCTGTCGGAGATGGTGTTGTAACTGTCAGGGGTTTCACCGGAGGCTATGGGAATATGGTGCGTATAAGGCATGCTAATGGTTATGAAACAGGATACGGACACATGAGCAGCTATGCCCAGCATCAGGAAATAGGCTCCTATGTAAGGCAGGGCGATGTAATAGGATATGTGGGAAGTACCGGTCTCTCAACAGGGCCTCATGTTCATTTCGAGATGAAGAAAAATGGTTCTTACGTGAATCCTGCCAGTGAAATACTTCCTCCAGC
>CAZUYF010000082.1:0-4167 GCA_964624675.1 uncultured bacterium | reverse complement strand
ACACAGCAACGGAATGACAGAAGAAGACAGGAACTCCGAGACTGCACAGAACTGGGTACTCAACGAGTTCTTCTGGGATTCCGTGTTTTCTGAAATGCTGTCCGGCCTGGCCTCGGGCAAGCTGACTTCGGTAGGAGGGCTCGGAGGAGCCGCTATTTCATTTGCGGCGGCAGCTGCCCACAGGCTTGCAGGACCTACAGTTCTGGTTACACCCTCTGTTGCTGATGCCGAGAGTATAAGGGACGACCTGAACGGCATACTTAATGAAGTTCTCTATTTTCCAGCATACGAGACTCTTCCATTCGAAGGTGAAGCAGCGCATCCAGGTGTAATATCCGACCGAGTGGAATGCATGGCTGAACTCCACGCTGCAAAAAGAAGAAGCCTTGTAGTGATCCCGGCATCCGCTCTTATCAAGAAAATACCATCCAAGGATAATTTCTCCTGCTTCCGTCTTTACCAGGGTATGAGGCTGTCCATAGGAGAGCTTGAAGACTGGCTTCTTGCCGCAGGATATTTAAAAGAGGGAAGTGTCTGGGAACAGGCCAGATGGGCCCGGCGGGGCGGCATAATCGATATAGGAACCTACGGAATGGACAATCCTGTAAGGTTGGAATTCTTTGGTGATGAGCTTGAATCGCTGCGGTCATTCGACCAGAGGTCCCAGAGAAGTATTAGAAACCTGCAGCAATGCCAGCTTCTACCCGCCAGGGAGGTCATACTCTCACCGGATCACTGGAACAGGGCAATGGAAGTGGTTCCAGAAGACCACCCTCTCAGCGAGAAGCTCTGGACTGCCAACGATTTTCCTGGTATCGAACATTATCTGCCGGTGTTTCTTGATGATTGCTGCAGCATACTGGATTACATTCCCGATGATGGAACACTCATAATGTCCGATCCAGATTCAATAATGGCACATATCGAAGATGCTCTGACCTTCAACATGAACAACTATTCACCAGAGGATATTCCCTTCAGTTTCAGCAGACAGTTTTTCAGTAAGGAGGGTATCCGCAGCAAACTTGAATCCTGCAGGAGAATAGTCAGATTTGATCCATTCCCCGAGAGGGATGTTGATGTCTATTACAGAACTGTTCCGCAGGTAAGCTTTCAGGATCATCGCACGGAAATGATCAGGCAGTTTGAGAACTGGAACAGAGAGGGCTTAAGAACGGCTGTTCTGTGTGATTCCTCCTCTGAGGAGGAGACATTCCTGGAGCTGATCCCGGATGAGATCGGTATCGACACATGTGTGCTTTCCATCTCGGAGGGTTTCCGGATGCCTGACCAGGGACTGGTCATACTGGCTGAGAGAAAGCTGCTCTCAGGAAGGAGGAGGCCGGAACGGATCAGGAAATACAGAGGCGGCTCCGGGCTGGAGAATGCCGGTGAGGTATCTCCAGGAGATATGATAGTCCACAAACGATACGGAATAGGACGCTTCACAGGCCTGGAACAGGTTGAAACATCCGGCACAGTACTGGATTGCCTTGCAATTGAATACAGAGACGGCGACAGGCTTCTGGTCCCGATTGACGAGATTAGCTCAGTACAGAAATTCATGGCACCGGATAAGATCCAGCCGAAGCTTGATAAGATTGGCAGCGTATCCTGGAGCAAGCGTGTCACAAGCGCTAGAAGGAAAGCAAAGGCAATCGCCGGGCGGCTCGCTGCGCTGTATGCAGAAAGAAAAGCTATGAATAGAAAACCGCTGGAACCTCCCGGTCATCATTTGGCAGCGCTTGAGAACAGTTTTCCCTACGAAGAAACTCCCGATCAGATGAAGACAATACAGAAGGTAATGCAGGACTTTCAGAGGGATAGACCAATGGACAGGCTGGTTTGCGGTGATGTCGGTTATGGAAAGACTGAAGTGGCTATCAGAGCGGTTTTCCGTGCAGTTGATTCCGGTTTTCAGGCTGCTTTACTGGTTCCAACCACCGTTCTGGCTGAACAGCACTACTTTACATTCAGAGACAGGCTGGCTGAATTCCCGGTGAAGGTAGAGATGCTCAGCAGGTTTCGAACAAGGGAGGAACAGAGAAAGACCATAGAAAAACTGGCGGTGGGTGATGTCGATATTATCATCGGAACCCACCGGCTCCTGCAGAAAGATATCCGTTTTAACAAGCTCGGTCTGCTTGTGATTGATGAAGAGCACCGTTTCGGAGTAAGGCAGAAGGAGTACCTCAGGGAATTGATGAAGGGTGTTGATACCCTGGCCATGTCGGCAACTCCCATTCCCAGAACCCTCCATATGTCTTTATCGGGCTTTCGGGATATCTCGATAATCGCAACTCCTCCGAGAGACAGGTATCCCGTTCACACAGAGCTTCTGGGGTTTAACTCAAGAATAATCGCCAAAGCTGTTCTCAGGGAGCTCGAGAGGGATGGACAGGTATTCTTCGTGCATAACAGGATACAGTCCATTGAGAGCGTAAGGGAGAAGCTTCAATCCCTGTTGCCTGAGGTGAGAATAGCAGTAGGGCACGGTCAGATGAATCCGAGGAAGCTTGAGAACGTTATGCATGCCTTTATGGAGGGTCAGTACGATATTCTGCTGTGTACATCCATAATAGAATCCGGTCTGGATCTTCCCAGAGTTAATACTATCATTATAGATAATGCCCACATGTTCGGTCTTGCTGACCTGTATCAGCTCAGAGGAAGGGTGGGAAGGAGCCATCACCAGGCTTACTGCTACCTGATTGTACCGGAGAGGAGAAAACTGAAACCGGAAGCCGGTAACCGTATCGATGCCATACGCAGATTCACTGAACTTGGATCAGGATGGAACATAGCCATGCGGGACTTAGAGATAAGGGGTGCCGGTGAGCTTCTCGGTGCATCTCAGCATGGTCAGATGATCTCAATAGGATATGCGCTTTTCGAGGATCTGATCAAGCAGGAAGCCAGGCGTCTGAAGGGAATCGATATCGGATCGGATACTGATGTCAGAGTTGAAATACCGGGTGATTCCTATATTCCTCCATCATATGTGCCTGATGTGGCGGAGAGGGTCAGGATCTATCGCAATGTATGGAGAGCTTCGTGTGAGAGTGATATAGATGAGTGGATAGAATACCTTTCAGACAGGTTTGGTGAACCGGAGGAATCGGTACTTAATTGTGCCCGGAGGGCAAGGATAGGATATCTGGCTCGAAAGGCATGTATCGAAGAGGTTGTTGTAAGCGGTTCACTCGCTCGGGTGGTGTTCAGTCCCGGTTCGGAGGTATCCAGATCCTCACCAGACAATGTGAAAGTTTCAGTTACTGTGGAGAAAACAGGACGAATTGTAGTAAATGTTAACCTGAAGGGTCTCTCTGATAGTGAAAAGGTGATAAGGACGCTTAGTCTCCTTCGATACCTCAGTCCGGAATGATAGGTATCAGAACCCGATGCGGAATACATTCCATGGCATGATGATGTACCGGATATAGAGCGCGGAAGCTTTCCCCACTCTGACTTCAGCAGAAAACGGTGCCGGATCACAGTTATTGGAATTATCACGCAGTACTTCATTCTTTCGCAGCAGATAAGATCCCGAGGGTAAGAATTGCTAGAGCATGGTCAATTTGCCGAGTCATATCTCCTTCGATTGCTCCAGCTGATACAGCTGCTGATTCAGTTCTTCCCTTACCGATTACCTTCACGAGATTCTGGTTAAGAATGATTGCAAGCCCATGAACCATTGCCCAGACAGCTCCGGCATTCAGCTCCCCCGGTATTTTACCGGGAAACTCCAACAGAACAGCCTCCAGTTTGAAGAACGCCCCGTCTGAAGCAGATCTAAGCTCATCCCGCACTGGTTGTCGAAATCTTTCCGGATCAAACATCACAGAATAGAGACCTGGATTGCAGACTGCGAACTTCAGGTATCTCCGGCAGAGGTCCGTCAATCTGTCCGCTGGTTTCCCGGGAGGGACTTCTCCGCACACCTCCTCCAGCAATAGGAATCCCCTGGCTGCAACTGCTGTGAGAAGATGGGCTTTGTTTTCAAAATGCCTGTAAGGAGCAGCTCTGGAAACTCCGGCCGACGTACTCAGATCTCGAAGATTGATACTTCCCGGTCCATTTACTTCGATTACATGGATTGCTTTGTTAATAAGCTCACTTCGCAGATTACCATGGTGATAGTGATTTTTGGTCATAGGACTCCTCCTT
>CAZUYF010000081.1:0-8954 GCA_964624675.1 uncultured bacterium | reverse complement strand
TGATTCCTTCACCTGGACACCGGATGAAACGGTTCCTGCGGGTGTTTACATTATCAGACTGGAGAGTTCCGGATGGCAGACATCACAAAAAGTCACACTTTTCAGATAGTCGACTGACAGCTGTGCTGCCGTTGCATGAGCTTCGCGAACGCCTTGAGAACGCTTACATTCAATACAACCGGCGGGAATACATTCACCCTGACCCACTGGAATTTCTCTGGAGGTACAGCAGTACAGAAGACAGGGAAATAGTCGGGCTGATCGCGTCCGGGCTTGCCTATGGAAGAGTTGCCCAGATACTGAAAAGTACCGAAAAAGTTCTTGATGCACTTGGCCCCGCTCCATCCGGCTTTCTCAGGGAAGTTTCCACAAAAGAACTTTCGGGCGCACTTGCAGGATTCAAACACAGGTTCACCACAGCCCCGGAGGTGGTTACCCTTCTTGAATCTGCATCCATGCTTCAGAAACAATGGGGGCTTCTTGGAAACATGCTTGGAGCTTTCATATCGGAGGAGGGTACTTATTACAATGCCCTTGAGCGGTTCGTGGAGACTCTGCTGGAACGGGCAGGAATGGAGAAGTGCAGCCTGCTGCCCAGGCCATCCCTTGGAAGCGCCTGTAAAAGACTTCACCTTTTCATGAGATGGATGATAAGAATGGATGAAGTTGATCCCGGAGGATGGGAGTGGATCTCTCCATCAGTTCTGATCATTCCCCTTGATGTTCACATGTTCAGAGCTGCCGGAGCGCTTGGGTTCACCGCGAAAAAAACTGCAAGCTGCGCAGCTGCGTTTGAGATAACGGAGAGTTTCAGAGTATTAAATCCCGCCGATCCGGTGAAGTACGATTTTGCCCTTACCCGGATGGGAATAAAGGGATTGCAGGAAGATGCCATATTCAGAGAACTCTTTTCATAGGTTGTATTCATTGACAGTTTACTGTACAGTGAGATATGGTTTCATTGTCTAAAAGCAAGGAAAGCTATTTGAAAAATACTGTTGTTCCATTCAGACCTGTATACAAAGCGGTGCCCAAATGCTGATCCCGGTACTTGCCTCTATCCTTCCTGCATTTCTGTGGATGATTTACTTCTACAGAAATGACAGATACGCGCCTGAACCTAAAAAGCTGGTGGCAAGGACTTTTCTTGTGGGAGCGCTGGTGGGAGCCGCTATGGTCTTTTCACTGAAAGAGCTTCCATTCTACGTCAGCTTTCTTTCCATGGCCATATTTGTAGCTCCGGTTACCGAGGAGACCGCTAAATTTCTCTGTGTTCGCTGGACAGTATACAACCGCAGTGAATTTGATGAACCTGTTGATGGTATGGTCTATGCAACAGCAGCTGCGCTGGGATTCGCATCCGTTGAGAATGTTATCTACGTTCTTAACAGCTGGGCATCCGGCGGAGCAGAGATTGGGGTACTGGTTCTCACGGGAAGATCAGTGCTGAGTGTACCGGCTCATGCGCTGTTCTCAAGCCTGTGGGGACTGGCTCTGGGATGGCATAAGAAAAGAAAAACTCTTAAATCATCTCTGCTGGTCGTAGTGGGATTGCTCGGCAGCATGGTACTCCACGGACTTTTCAATTACCTGACAAGCGAAAACCTTTTTGGAGGGTTGCTTTTCCTATCCCTTATGGCTATTGCGTGGCGCGGTGTATTTCTCCTTACACGGAGAGCATTGAAGCCGAACGCTCCAACGGATGTAAAAGCCGCCGAATAAATAAGACTCTGAGAATATGATTTCACCAGGATCAGGATATTACAATATGAGATCCATTTTTAAGAAGCTTTCCAATATCCTCAACAGTGGTATCTGTGAAATAGTCCCTGATAAGTTGTGAGGCATCTTTCCCGATTGTACCGAAAAGACATATCGGTTGAGTGCATCCATTCCCCATATATGGGCAGATACTGGTTTCGAAAGTTCCTTCAAGAGCTATCCAGATATCCATCAGCCTTATATCGGATGCATTGACTCCCAGCATGAACCCTCCACCGCGGCCTCTCCTTGATTTTACCATACCTGCCTTTGTCAGTTTCTGCATTACTTTTGAGAGATGGGCTGCAGAGCCGGGCTTTATGAGGAGATCATTCAGCTTTACGGCTTCGACTCCGCCTTGTGCTAGCCTTGCCATAGCGTGCACCGCAAGGGAAACCGATTCGGGGATGGACACTGGTAATGACATACTATTCCTTTCATTCTCCCTAAAATAGTAATTGAATACCATATCGTCAATATTAACGATTTCGAACACTTGCGCAAACATATACCTATTGACGGTTAACGTACAATAAGTATAATTGGTAAGAAAGTACCGATTTATGATTACATCAATATGAGATTACATCACTGGAAGGAGAAGGAATGTTTTGTTATCAGTGTGAGCAGACAGCAAAAGGGACCGGTTGCGACAGATTTGGTGTCTGTGGCAAAGACCCGAAAACAGCGGTAATGCAGGATCTTCTTGTATATGTTGCAAAAGGTGTTTCCAATTGGGCGATCAGAGCCAGGAAACTCGGAATAGTGAACCGTGAAGCGGATATCTTTGTGATCGAAGCACTCTTCACTACAGTTACAAATGTGAATTTCGATTCGGAAACTCTGATTAACTTAATCCGTACTGGTGTTAAGGTCCGGAACAGCATTCGTGATCTCTATCTTTCGGCCTGCGTGGAAAAAGGACTGGAGCCTGAAAAGCTGAGCGGGCCTGCTGTATGGGAAATGCCGGCAAACGAGACGGAGATCGAAAACGAAGCCGAGAAGCTATCCATAGCTGAAAGGCTTGAAGATCCCGGCAAAGATATTACCGGCCTTGAGGAATTGATAACTTACGGTCTGAAGGGTTCAGCATCCTACGCTGATCATGCTTTGATCCTTGGCTATGAGGATGATGATGTATACGCGTTCTTCCACGAAAGCCTTGATTTTCTTACCAGGAAGAACACGGTTGGTGACCTTTTCGCTATGGTCCTGAAAGTCGGAGAGAAGAACCTCCGCGTAATGGAGCTGCTGGATTCGGCAAATACCGGTGTTTTCGGTCATCCGGAGCCTACAGAAGTAAGGGTTACGCCAGTCAAGGGTAAAGCGATAGTGGTTTCAGGTCACGATCTTAAGGATCTTGATGAACTGCTTAAGCAGACCGATGGCAAGGGTGTAAACGTGTACACACACGGTGAGATGCTTCCAACACTTGCCTATCCGGGGCTGAAGAAGTACCCTCACCTTGTTGGAAATTATGGCGGCGCCTGGCAGGATCAGCAGAGGGAGTTCGACGAATTTCCCGGAGCAATTTTAATGACTACGAATTGTATCCAGAAACCGAAGGATTCCTACAAGGATAGAATCTTCACAACCGGACTGGTCCAATGGCCTGGAGTGGCGCATATAGATGACCATGATTACTCTGCTGTAATAGAAGCTGCTCTGGCAGCAGATGGTTTCAGCGAAGATGCTCCCGAGAAGAAAATTATGGTGGGATTCGGGCATAATGCCGTCCTTTCAGTTGCCGATAAGGTAATCCAGGCAGTTAAAGATGGAAACATCAAGCATTTCTTCCTGGTCGGCGGATGCGATGGGGCGAAATCCGGTAGAAATTACTATACGGATATTGCTCAGCAGATACCCGATGACTGCGTAATTCTTACGCTGGCCTGCGGTAAGTACCGTTTCAACAAACTGGAATTCGGTGATATAGGCGGAATTCCAAGACTCCTCGATATAGGTCAGTGCAACGATGCTCACTCCGCAATTCAGATAGCAATAGCACTTGCTGGAGCTTTTGAATGCGGAGTCAACGATCTGCCCCTTTCCATGATACTGAGCTGGTACGAGCAGAAGGCTGTAACCATACTGCTCTCCCTGCTTTATCTTGGCATCAAGGATATAAGGCTTGGACCGACGCTTCCAGCTTTCCTTACCCCTGCTGCACTGGAAATACTTGTGGACAAATTCAATATTATGCCCACTACAACACCCGAGGCTGACCTTAAGGCTATCCTGGGCTAAATCGAGATAGAAAGGGGGTGGGCAGCCACCCCCTTCGTACAGAGTGGAGACAGAAATGAACATAATCAAGGTATCGGAACAACCTGTTGCAAAAAATCCTCACGGTATTGACGTCAGACGCGTATACGAAAGTGAACATGCCCTTTCCAGCCACCTTACCCTCAAACCCGGTGAGCAACTCATCCGCCACATAACCCCGGTTGATGTGTTTTTCTATGTTCTCTCCGGAACAGGTATCGTTGAAGTGGGAAATGAAGAGCTGGAAGTTACCCGGGATACGGCAATAGAAAGCCCTAAGGATATCCCTCACTGCTGGTACAACAGGAGTGAACAGGACCTTCGGATTCTGGTCGTAAAAGTACCCCGTCCTACGACAGGAACAAAACTGCTGTAAATCCCCGATTAAATAGTATCCGGGATTTCAAGCACCAGAACTCTGGGCCATGTACTGGGATCTGGTACCCATGCCACTGCTCCGTTATCGGTGATCCTTACAGCCATATAATCGATATCCGGGTCATCTATCTCGAAGGATGCGGTGAAAAGAAGTTCACCTTCCAAATTGTAGACATTCCAGAAGGGATAACGGTAAGCGCCTAATCGAACCCACAGCCTGTCTTCGCTGTCCACGCCAAGGTCAGTAACCGCTCTGCGGTACAGGATAGGATCGAAGGATAATTCCATACCTGACATTCTTCCCCCACGGCTTCCCATCCGGGTTGAGAATTCCTCAAATTCCGCCTCTTCGTATGCAAGCTCCTCCGGGGTTTTCTCCATCCTGTCGACATTCTCGTCAATCGAAATGAATGGTTCTCCATTCTGATTGTATCCCGTGATCTTTATTGCGTCTGTTCCCGCCTCCGCAATGAATACATGCCCTGCGTTATCCGAAGTGAAAATCGGATCTTTATCAGCACCCAGCGGACCTATACGTGAAGGGTCGAAAGTACGCATTTCTTCTGAGTAAACGATGACCGATTCAGATGAATTCTCCATTCTGGTTATTGAATAACCCGTTAGACCAGCCTCACGATCAAAAGCGGGAAGCATTCCGACGAATGCAGAATCTCCAGCTGTTCTTACGGTTAAAGGCGGCCTGGGAAAGAATCCGATTATGTTTTCTTTCCAGTTCAGGGAATCGTCGAAAACACAAATGGCGCCACCCGGCAAGTCAGAAACAATAAAGTCGTTATTGCCAAGAACAGCCATGCCCATCGGTCTCTGAAATTCTCCCGGTCCTGTGCCCTGCCTGCCAGCAGAACCGATAAATTCACCGACAGATGAAAATAATCTTACGTTCATAGATGACAGATCAAGAACCAGAACATCCCCGTTCTCGTTTGGAAGAGCTTCAACGATCTGGCCGAACACGTAATTCGTGTCACCCAGTTCAACACCTATCGTGTACTCCGTAGTTAGCTCCAAGTGCGCAGGGCCTGTTGGGTTTACTTCCTCAATTTCACTGGTACTCTCATCGGAGCCACTGCAACCGAGAATAAGCGTACCGATAATCAGAACCGCTGCTGCTGCTATGTAAACCTTGCTATTCATACAAAAACCTTTCTTATGAGCAGTATATTATGATTCATACAGTATTCCATATTCTATCAATAATCGCTCCGGATTGCGATAACATTGACGGATTGTAACAGACTGTAACAAACCCGGATTTTTCAGATTTTGAATAATTCGTATATTAGGAAAAATATATGTTCAATTCTCTTCAATCTAAGGCAGGTTTTCAATGACAGAAGTGAATGTGAAGAAGGAGATAGCAAGCAACATATCGAGAATATCTTCTGAGGGTGCAGATTACGTTGACGCAAGGTACTACCTTGATGACAGTTCTGAAACACTCCTGCTGTACGATGGTGATCTTGAGGCCAACGATACAACGGTGGAGAGCGGCATCGGAGTAAGGGTTCTATGGGAGGGCGCCTGGGGTTTTTCAGCTACCAGCGATACTTCCGGGATTGATGCGTGTTTCGCGAAGGCCGCTGCAAACGCCAGAACAGCATCAAGGCTTGTCAAAGTTCCCCTTTCGATGGGTGCGGGGGAACCTGTCAAGGGCAGTTATGCGTCCCCTGTAGAGGTTGATCCTTTCTCTGTGAGTCTTCAGGATAAGCTCGCATTTCTCACCAGGCTTGATAATGATCTGAAGGAAGATTTTATTCTAAAGAGAATGGTCTACGCCAATTTCCAGAAGAAGAAGATTCACTTTCAGAATAGCGATGGATCCGAAATAAGCAAGGATCTTGCATCTGTTTTCGGCATGATCATGGTCATGGCGCTTGATTCAGACGGTGAGATGCAAAGGCGCAGCATGAGCCTGTATTCGACAGGAGACGGTACTGCCGGCTGGAAAATGATGTCTGATCCGGAACTCTTCTCCGGGCACGCAACCAGAATCAGAGCCGAATTGGCGGAGCTTATCAAGGCTGAACCCCTGGAATATGGAAAAAGATCTGTTATTCTGCTTCCCGGTCAGGGTCATCTTCAGGTTCATGAAACGATCGGCCATCCGCTTGAGCTGGATAGAATTCTCGGATACGAGCTTTCCTATGCCGGAGGTTCCTTTGTCGACCTTGATTCATTCGGTAAACTCAGGTATGGAAGTGATAAGCTGTCTGTAAGCTCGTACGGAAGCATCGCGAATTCCCCCGGGTCATTCGGATTCGATGATGACGGAACGCCTGAACGTGACTATCTCCTTATTGACAGAGGAATCCTTGTCAACGCCCTTACATCAAGAGCAATGGTAAACGAAGCGAACGGCAGAGCTGGCAGGAAAGTATTCGAGCAGAGTGGAGGAGCTGCCCGCGCAACATCTTTCTACAGAGCCCCGATAGACAGAATGACCAATGTAAATATTCTTCCTGGCAACGATGGTTCCGAGGAGGAGATAATAGCATCAACCGAGGATGGAATCGTGGTAGATAACCCCGTCTCCTGGTCAATCGGTTCCAACAGAGAGCATTTCCACTTCGGCTGCGAAATCGCCTGGGAAGTGAAGAACGGAGAAAAGACCAGAGTTCTGAGAAACCCGACATACCAGGGGCATACTCTGGAATTTTACGGATCACTTTCTGCGGTGGGTGATAAATCCACATGGATAGTAGAGCAGGTGAATAACTGTGGGAAAGGTGAGCCGAACCAGGTTATGCAGATCGGCCATGGAGTCCCTGTCATTAAATTCGATGATGTGATTACCGGAGAAAGGAAGTAGAAAATGCTGGACGCAAACATCAGGAAGATTCTGATGCAGGTAAGGGATGAAGCTGCCGATGAGGGTATCCAGGCAACACTTCAACTGCATCATGAGAAAAGCCATCTCATGCGGATTGGCAACAATTCGGTTTCACTGAATACTTCGGAAGATCTATTGAGACTGGACATGGAAGTAACCGAGGGCAGAAAACAGGGAAGCCAGACCTTCCTCGGAGTGATCAAGGACGTGGATACGGTCAGGGGTATCCTTAATGCAGCCAGGGAAAAAGCAAGAATGGCTTCACCGAAAACATACGACCCCATCCCTGATGAGGTTGAAGCATCCATAAGTGAAGACAACCAGTTTGACCTGGATCTTGCAGATATTGATCCAGGTATGAAAGCTGATGCCTACCGGGATATTATCGAGAGACTTGGAAACCAGTTCAATTTTTCCGGGTCCTGGTCCAGCGGATTAATGCAGGTGTACCTTCTGACCACCGCCAACAGGAACGAAGTCTACCACAGAGGCACCGATCAGTTATTCTCAGTTGTGCTGAAGCATCCTCAGGCAAAATGGGAACTCACGCATAACCAGACCGGCTGGAGAGCCTCGGATTTTTCAATTGATAAAACAGTAGATACTCTCAGTAAGCTGATACCTGTATACGAAGAAAATGATGGTTTCAAGGCTGAACCCGGAGAATACACCGTTATTTTTGGATCAAGTGCTGTGGCAGAGATAATTGGTATGGCTGTCTATACCGGTCTGACCGGAAGAAGCTGGGAGGAAAAGCAGAGCTGGACTGCGAAGTATAAGCCAGGAGAGAAAATCCTCGGGGATATGATCTCCGTTGTAGATGATCCCACAAATCCGGAAACTTTCAGGTTTGGATTCGACATGTGCGGTCGTAAGCGGGATATCTTCCCGCTGGTGGAGGATGGAAACCTCATGAATCTGGTGTACGATTCAGCTACCGCCGCCAAGTATGGAAAGAAGCCTACCGGGCATGATACCGGTTCACCCAGCATTGTGGTGGATACAGGCTTCGGTGCCGGGGATCCCCTTGAAGCGGTGAAGGATATGGGCAGAGTGCTGTACATTCCCGCTCTGCATTACATGAATATCCCCAGCCGAAGTAAAGGGATCTTTACGGGCAGTTCCAGGTTCAACGCCGTTCTTGTTGAAGATGGGAAGATAGTATCACCAATATTTTCATCGAGAGTAACTGACTCTTTCCAGAATGTACTTGGAAACGTAAAAGTTGTTTCATCGATATCGGAATCCGTAAATGGATCCAACACCTACGGAAGAAGGACCCCCGTAGCCATGAGTGTCCCTTCGTACTTCGTTTCCGAAGGTGTCAAGATCACCGATTCTGCCGATTCCTTCTAAGCTTATCTTTCAGGGGCCTGCCCGGCAGGCCCCGGCTTCGGGGAAACTGTAATGATCAATAATGTTAAAAGTAAAGACCCGACCCTGATTGTGGGGGGAGGGCCTGCCGGAGCTTCGTGCGCATGGAAACTGGCCTCCGCCGGTATTCCGTGTATCATTATAGACAAAACTTCCTTTCCAAGGGACAAAGTATGCGGCGGAGCCCTGAGTGCAAGGACTGCTGAGGTTCTCGTAAGCTCCGGTATTCTCCCGCTTGAAGAACTGGAAGCGCTGACGCTTGCGGAACATAGAACCATATCCCTCTGGAACAGGGATGAACTCCTCCGAACCTTCACTTCACAGG
>CAZUYF010000080.1:0-9172 GCA_964624675.1 uncultured bacterium | reverse complement strand
AAAACAACGGCAGGAACCCGGATGTTTCTATCGTGATCCCGGCGTTCAACGAAGAGGAAAGTATATCCGAACTTGCACAGGAGATCAGTGAATGCATGCAGGGTGTGCTGTATGAAATTATTGTAATCGATGACGGAAGCACGGATGGAACCTGGGAACGTATAGTTGAACTCTCCTCCCGATTCCCCCTGAAGGGTCTCAAACTGAACAGTAACCAGGGGAAAGCTGCAGCTCTTGCAGCCGGTTTCGTGGAATCAGCTGGCAAGTATGTGGTGACAATGGATGCCGATCTTCAGGATGATCCTTCCGAAATACACGAGATGATCAAGCTTATGGAAGAGAAGAACTTCGATCTCGTAAGCGGCTGGAAGAAGAACCGAAAGGACCCAGCCGGCAAAACTCTTCCTTCAAAACTGTTCAATCTTGCGGTTAAACTCACAACAGGCGTAAAACTCCATGACTTCAACTGTGGATTAAAAGTTTACAGAAACAGCGTAGTCAAGAACCTGGAGCTGTACGGAGAAATGCATCGATATACTCCTGTTCTTGCAGCACAACAGGGCTTTTCTGTGGGAGAGAAAGTGGTGCACCATCGACCCAGGAAATATGGAAAGACTAAATATGGAATGGCTCGCTTTTTCAGGGGATTTTCGGATCTCCTGACAGTTCTTTTCCTTCACAGATATTCCTATAGACCTCTGCATTTCTTCGGAGCCATAGGGACCCTTCTTACACTCGCCGGATTCGGGATATCCGCATATATGACAGTCCTCTGGTTCGGCGGGGAACCAATAGGCCGAAGACCTCTGCTTCTGCTCGGTGTACTCCTTCTGGTGGTCGGATTCCAGTTCATTTCCCTCGGACTCCTCGGTGAAATGCTTCTTAAGCTTTCCGGCAGGAAATCATTCGTAATACAAGAGAAAGCCGAATCCAACGGCGAGAAGAAATGAAGATAGCCTTTATCGGCCCCTTCCCCCCCTTCAGAGGGGGTATAGCCCAGTTCACAGCCAGGTTATATGAAACGCTTACCGAATGCTATCCGGAGCATACTTTCGTTCCAGTTTCGTTCAGAAGACTTTACCCATCCTTTCTTTTCCCCGGCACATCACAGATGGAACCACCTGGAAACGATTGTCATTTCAATGGAAACAGATTACTTGATTCATGCAATCCTATTAGATGGCTGCTGGCCAGACGCTTCTTCAGGAAAAGCTCTTTCGACTGGATTATCGTCCAATGGTGGCATCCCTTCTTCGCTCCGGCACTGCTGAATTCAATACCTGGAAATATCAGGACTGCCGCCATCTGTCATAACGTTCTCCCTCATGAAAGCTTTGTCCTTAGTCGCACTCTTACCTCCAGATTCATCAAGCGGATGGATCTACTGGTGACCCACAGCGCTTCTGATATGGATATAGTGAAATCCATGATTCAAAGCTCAGATACAATCAAACTTTACCTTCCATTATACGATCAGTACCTGAACATGGATCTGGACAGCTGCTGCGCAAGACAGGAACTGGGATACAGTGCAGGTGCACAGGTTGTTCTTTTCTTCGGTCTGATAAGACCGTACAAAGGGCTCATGGATCTGATCGAAGCTATGAAACACCTTCCTCGGAATGTTTCTCTTCTTATTGTAGGGGAATGCTATTCAGACAGTTCTGAAATACTGAAGGCTATCACAGCTGAGGAGCTTTCCGCTCGTGTAAGATGGATAGATAAGTTCGTTCCGGATAACCAGGTAGCAAAGTACTTTCTGGCTTCCGATGTAGTGGCACTTCCATACAGGCATGCAACACAGAGTGCAGTTGCACAGATTGCTCTTGCATTTGGGAGGGTTCTTGTTCTGACTGACACGGGGGGACTTTCTGAGCTTGTGGAACAGGGGAGCACCGGCTTTCTTGCAGAGCCCTGTTCACCCTTGAGTATTGCGAGTGCCATTCTATCTGCAATCGAGTTATCCAATGATCCGAATCTCAGTGACAGAATTGATGAAAAAGCTTCCGAATTCAGCTGGACAGCGTATGCCAAAAGGCTTATGGATGGGTTGAAATGAAGGTATTTGTGACTGGTGCAGGAGGGTTCATAGGTTCATCAATTCTGGATCATCTCCTCAATTGCGGTCATACCGCATCGGGACATATCAGGTCAGAAGCGGGAAACTTAACCGAAACCTCGCTCCCCGCTGATGTGGATGTGTTTGTTAATGCGGCTGGAAAACTTGGGGTTCCGGGAGTAGATACCGCAGAGTTAAACAATTCAAACTCAACGCTTCCTGTAATTCTTGCGAATTTCTGCGATGACCACCAGATTCATTTGATTCATTTAAGCACTCCCGGAGTCTCTGGGCTTCATTCGGATGTAAAGGAGGATGCACCGTACGATCCGTGGGGTGAATATGAAAAGACAAAGGCGGATGGTGAGATTCTGTTACGTAAACATCCCCTGAATCTGAAGAACATGATTACTATCCTAAGACCCGATTTTGTTTACGGACCTGGTGATATGCACAAACTCGAACTCTTCAATCAGGTTCAAAAAGGCTGGTTTCCAGTGATCGGATTGCATGGTGCCAGTATCCGGCCAACATACTGCGCGGATGTATGCAGGGCTGTTGAAACCTCGCTTCCAGGCGGTTGTCTGAGCGGAGGACTCTACAATATCGGTGGACCTGAAGTTCTCAAATTCAGCGATTTCATATTGAAAACAGCTTTATCAATGGGAATTAAGCTTAGAATACTACCTGTTCCCAGCCTTTTCTTCTACCTTGCTCTGAAACTAGGTCCACTTTGTCCCAGAGCACTTTCCCAAAGCAAATACAAGCTTTTTGGAACCGATCATTTTGTCTCCATATCCAGAGCCGGGGAAGCAGGTTTCTATCCGGAAAGCGACTTGAAGAAAGGCTTGAGTAAAACTGTGTCCTGGTATCGGGAGAACGGGATTCTACCTTAATGATTACGGCTGAAATGAAAACCCGGGTGAAGTGGTTGGTTAGAGCAGGTGCAATATTTCTCCTTGCAGCCGCCATATGGATCATTAGTGTCAATGCTGAGAAATGGTTTGAGCAGATCGGCAGGTTCAACTGGCAGCTCGATTGGTTTCTTATTTGCACCTCGGTCATACTGCTTGGACTCTCCTACTATATCATCCCGGCAGGCTGGATACTGCTTTCACATACTGCAGGAAGTGAAATCGAACCGAAAGAACTCCGGGCTGCCTGGTTCATGTCTCAACTGGGGCGATATATCCCAGGTAAAGTATGGCTGTTCGCTGGCAGGGCTGCCTTTCTGAAATCCCGAGGTCTTGCTGGATTCAGGGCTACAAGTGTTCCATTTCTCGAACTCCTGTACACAGCTGCTGGAGCAGGCCTGACCGCAATGATACCGGTTATCATATCCAGTAATGTGGTCTTCTCGCATTCAGGCCTGAAGTATGCGGTACTGGCGGCGAGTATCTCACTTCTTGTGATACCTTTTCTCACACCTATTCAGAAATGGCTTTACAGGCTGAAACATGGTCGAATTCCTGGCAAATTACCTTTACCGGGATTAATCGATTCTTCCAAGCTTCTTATCTTTTACTCGGGTCTATGGTGGTTTCGTGGACTTGCACTTTTCCTCTGGCTGAAGGGCTTCGGTGTTTCAGATATCAGTCTACTTCTCTGCTGCGCAGCTGCACCTCTAGCATGGCTGGCTGGATACATCGTTTTTCTTATTCCCGGAGGAATAGGTGTCAGGGAAGCGGCCGCGGTAGCCCTTGTAGCTCCTTCAGGTGCTGCGGGTCCTGTTCTTGCAGTCATAGTCGGACAACGTTTGATATTATCGATGATAGAAATTGTTTTTGCTCTTGTATCTACAAAAAAATTAAAACTCTTCGGAGAGGGGAAACAACTGTGATTTCATTTCCGAAAAGGACCGGATATCTGCTTTTCTTAATTCCTGCGGTCATCATAACATATTCAACTGTATTTACATCCGGGAAACTTCCGGGTGGAGAGCTCAGCGATACGGTTAGTCAGGGTTATCCTTTTTTCACTTATACCGCAGAATCTCTACAGGAAGGCAGTCTTCCGCACTGGAATCCGTACGTATTCTGCGGTATTCCATTCTACTCATCATTCTCTGCGCCGGTCTTCTACCCGGTTCGAGGTCTGCTTCTCCTGATTGCAGGAGTTGAGGGTATGATTCGTTTTCTCTTTCCTATTCAGATGCTCCTGGGCGGAATATTCGCATGGCTATTTCTAGGATCCCTTGGAGTAAGCAGGTGGGGCAGAATAGCGGGTTCCCTTGCTTACGCTGTTACAGCATGGTCAAATACGCTGTTCTACGCAGGACACGGCAGCAAGATTATCTGCTGGAGCTTTTTACCGCTTCTGCTGTATTCATGCGAAATGTGGATGCAGACAAGAAGAGGAAAATTCATCGCAATCGGCGGTATAGCAATAGGTATGCAGACACTTGCCAGCCATCCCCAGATGGTTCTGTATTCAGTGGGAGCTGTAATAATCTGGCTCGGTTTCCGGATCTTCTCTAATCGGGGATCCAGATTGAAGAACCTTGGCACCGCAGCAATTGGAATAATGGTTATTCTTCTCCTTGGAGCAGCAATAGGAGCCGTTCAGCTCCTGCCTGGATACAATTTCTCGCATTATTCCACAAGAGGGGGTGATCTGTCCCTCGACCAGGCTTCAAGCTATTCGCTTCCTCCTGAGGAAACACTTACGATGCTGTTCCCGCATCTATTCGGTTACCGTCACGGATTTCCCGACAGTACAGTCTCTGGAGTCCCTCTGTATTTCGGAAGACTCGGACTGCGGCTTAGCAGTGAATTCACCGGTATACTGGTCTTTCTGCTGGCTTCTGCTGCATTCCTGGGCTTCTCGAAAAAATACAGATGGCCATTGCTGGGTATCATGGTGACAGGACTGCTTATATCATGGGGCGGTTACACACCTGTATTCAAAGTACTTTACAGTATCGTGCCTTTCCTGCGCAAACTGAGAGCTCCCCATATGGCAGCATTTCTGACAACCTCCGCTATCGCTCTGGCTGCAGGACCCGGTTTCGATGCAATTTTCAGAAGTGAACGTTTTCCGCGAAGAAAGTTTCTGATCGGAATCTCTGTTTTTGCAGGCATATGCATATTTATATTCCTGCTTGCCGATTCTTTATTGCCAGGTCTGCAATCCGGATGGTGGACCAGAATGGGCAATTCTCAGGCTTCAGGATATGCATCTGTAGTGAACAGAAGAGTAGATATTGCTTCCCCTGATTTCCTGAAAGCTGCTGCAGCAGCTTTTATTCTGGCGGGGTTCATCTATTTCAGAAACAGAGGTAAAGCAGGTATTGTAATACCTGGAGTAACTCTCTCAATTCTGATAGCAGTAGAAGTGATACCACTCGACAGAGATTTTCAGTTCTATCTCAACGAAACAAGTGTTGATGCCCTGTTTATGCAGGACAGCGATCTTATAGCCTTGACGGGATCGGGAAGGCTTCTACCGGGCGGAAACGAGTTCGTTCCCTTGCATATTCGATCTGTGAGCGGTTACCATGCTGCCAAAACCGCTGTAGCTGAAGACCTCCAGATCATGATGTCATCAGGCGGAATCGCAGCAATCCGACAGACAGGATTTAACACCCTCCAGACCCAGGATGGATATCTCACATATGCGCAGTTCAGAGACTATCTTATTGAGCAGGCATCCGCTTCAGATCCATCCTATGTTGATACACTGGAAGCTCTCCTTCCACTTGAATCCCTTCCAAGGGTATGGTTTGCTGAATCATGGATGGAGCTCTCAGAGAATCAGTGTCTGAGCCTCCTGTCAGCCGGCATCAATCCACGCGAGATCACGATCCTTTACGAAAGTCCGGAACTGCCTGAATTACTCAACACTGAACAAGCGGAAGCATCAATAGTTATTGACGAGCCTCACAGGGTTACAATCCAGACAGACAACCCCGAGGATGGCCTTCTCGTTCTTGCCGATACGTGGTATCCGAGGTGGACGGTATTCATAGATGGAGAACCTGCCGAAATGATCCGGTCAAATCACTGGCAAAGGGGTGTTGTTGTGCCTTCAGGGCTGCATGAAGTAGAGTACCTCTTCGATTCATCCGATGTCACAACCGGGCTTATATTATCAGTCGCGGGTTTACTGTCCGCATTTCTTATTATCGGGTTTGATATAACATCAAGAAGACTCAGAAAGAAAACAGCAGAATGACCAGAGATCGTAAAAGGCTATTTCATATAGTTACCACCTGGGGTGGTATTATCCTCCTGATAACAGCAATTCTATATTTCATACTGGAACTATGGCCAAAATGGCAGCCCGGGCTTATACATTTCTGGGAAACTTCAAGGGATAGCGCCAGCCTTCCCACGATTGCGCTCTCATTTATCTCACTGATGCTAGGTTATTACTTCGCTCCAGCTCCCTGGAGAAAGATCCTGGATGCGTTGAAGATACCGAAAATTGATAAGGGTGAAGTAAGAAGAAATTGGTACATCACCCAGATGGGCCAGTACGTTCCAGGAAAGCTCTGGATGGTTGTTGGAAGGCTTACTTTTCTCAAGGCAAACGGTATCGGACCAGTAAAGGCTATAACAGCGTTCATTCTCGAGAACCTGTACATGATGCTCGCAATGACTATTATGGCCTTGATAGGCCTTCCTTTCCTGGGACTGGCAAATGTACCTCTTCCCGTCGTAATAGCCCTTTGGATCTCAGCTGGCCTGGGAATTATCATGCTGTTCGCACCGAAAATCCAGAGAAGAATAACCTATAAGCTGAGTCATAGACTGGGCACAGATATAGACAGCCTTCCCCATATCTCACATAAGCATCAGGCTATTTTCATTGGATACCATCTGCTTTCATGGAGCCTGCGCAGTATGGCTCTCTATTTCTGGTTCCGAGGTTTCGGAGTTAAGCCGGATAAGCCTTTCGCAATGATAGCGATCTGCCTGCTGGCAGGACCAGTCTCCTGGTTCATCGCGCTTGCTATGGTTTTTATACCTGGAGGTATCGGTATCAGGGAGGGTGTTCAGGGGCTTCTTCTTTCAGGTTTTGTTCAGGGTGGAGTTGAAGTCGCTACAGTAATAGCGCTTGGACAAAGGCTCATGCTGATGATTGTTGAAGGGTTGTACGCTCTTCAGGCAATAGTATACGGTTCGCTCCGTCGCAGATTCACAAAATCCATGAACCATATAGAGCAGATATTCCACCTGACCGGCAGTGTCATTAGGAGTAAGCTGGCGATGTACGGACTGGCGAAAGCGCCAAATCCAATCAACGTAACATATTCTGTAACAAGAAAATGTCAGTCCAGGTGCAAAACGTGCTATATCTGGAAGCATGACTCCGATGACGATCTTGATATGAATACCATTGAAAGGTTGTTCCGCTCCATTGGCTGGACCTACTTCTTCAACGTTTCCGGTGGAGAACCGTTTTTAAGAGATGATCTGCCTGAGATAATTAAGCTTGCCTGCAGGTTCATGACCCCCGCAATTATTCATATACCAACGAACGCGATAACAACGGACAGAATAATACGGATGACTGATGAGATTCTAAATGTGATCGATATAGAAGCTCCGGGAACCGTCCTAACTATCAAACCCTCGTTTGACGGCATAGGCAAGCTTCATGACGAGATCAGAGGTGTTCCGGGCAATTTCATAAAATTGATTGAAACTGTAGAACAGCTTAAGCAACTGCAGAAAGAGCACAGAAATCTCCATGTTGGGGTTGGTACGGTGATATCCAAATTCAACGCTGCTCATCTTGGAGAAATAATTGAATACTCGAAAAGTATGGGCGTTGATTCCTATATCAATGAAATCGCTGAAGAGAGAGAGGAATTCTTCAACCTGGGTTCCGGTATCACACCGGACGGCGACAGCTATGAAAGAATAATGGATACCTTCAAGGATTCAGTAGTAGAAAAAATGAAGGATATGAAACTTCTCCCCAGAATGACTACAGCCCTGAGGGTTGTCTACTATGATCTTGTTGTCAGAATACTCAAAGAGAAAAGACAGGTCATTCCCTGTTCTGCAGGATTGATGAACGTTCACATCAACTCCGACGGTGGAATCTGGCCGTGCGCCGTACTTGGTTACAAGGGACAGATGGGTAAGCTGGATGATAATACTGATTTCCAGGATATATGGAATTCAAAGGAAGCCAGGAAAATAAGAAGTTCCATCAGGAGTGGCTCCTGCATGTGCCCTCTTGCCAACCAGGCCTACTCCAATATTCTGCTTCATCCTCCAAGTCTGCTGAAAACCCTGTGGACAGCATTCAGGGGGAAATGAACTAACCTGCAAATCAGAACAGTTTTACCAGCTGAATATTCCTACGGCATCCAGAGGTTTCAAGCTGCATAGTATAGACTCCAGCTGGCAGAATTCGTCCGTTTATATCGTTGGCACCCCAGACCTGTGTATTATTTGAACCTGAAAATGACGTTTCATAAACAAGCCTGCCGCAAAGATCGAACACTCTGATTGAATACTCGCCTTCATCACCGATCTGCGCTGAGATTGACACGGATTCGCTGAAGGGGTTGGGATATACTGAAATAGATTCCAGGTATCCTGGCCTGGAATGATGTTCTTCAATCCCTGTGGAACTTGAAGCCAGAATATCATCCACATACCAGCCTTCACGCGTACCGGCATCATCGCTTCCGAAAATAAACCTGAGCTGCTGGGGACCCTTTATCTCGACAGGGATATCTATGTTCACCAGATGCCAGCCCTGGTAACCAGAAAACACACCTGTTCCGGATTCAAAAGGTCCGGAACTAGGCTGAACAATTTCAAAGGGATAACCTGAGAGAGGTTCAACGGAATACCAGTTATCAAACTGCCCCAGCTGGACCAGGCCGCCATCGATCGCCAGGCCCTGATAAGCTGTTGAGTATATTTGAGCATCAATCCAAATCCAGAAAGACAGATTACCTTCGAGAGGAAGGTTGAACCACGGTGAAGTTAAGCTGCAAAAAAGATGATTGTCGTAATCACCAGCACCCGTATCACCACATTTGAAACTATAGGAACCAGCGGCTGTATGATTCCTCTGGGATGATATATGCCAGTTATTCAGCCAGCCGGTTTCCATGAATGACATTGTCCAGGGGGATGTATCCGATTC
>CAZUYF010000079.1:1554-9200 GCA_964624675.1 uncultured bacterium | reverse complement strand
GATAATTGAGAAGGCTTCTGTTAGCGGTGAAATCGTCAGACAGAAAGGCGACGGCACAGCAGGTATCTACTCCGTTGGTGACAGCGGACAGACTTTCGGTATAATCGCGCCATTTTCCGATCCTATGTGCAGCTCCTGCAGCAGAATCAGGCTGTCATCCCTTGGCACACTGCACTCCTGTCTTGCGCAGGAGGAGGGAGTATCACTTAAAGAGCTGCTGAGGAATGACGCAGGCGATGATGTAATTTCAGATATTGTGAGGGGAGCGGTAATGAAAAAACCTGATTCCCATGGCGGATGTGTCCACGCCAAGATGTGGAAGATTGGCGGTTAGTATGAAGAAAATGTCTCATATTGATGAAAAGGGGAATGCGAGGATGGTCGATGTTTCAACTAAGGAAGCCACCTCAAGAACAGCCATAGCCTCCGGGTGCATCGTACTGGGCAGCAACGCATCTGCCGCTATCGATGATGATACAGCCCCGAAGGGTGATGTCTTTTCAACTGCGAGAATTGGCGCTATAACCGCAGTTAAGAGAACCTGGGAGTTGATTCCTCTGTGTCATCCGCTGAGAATCGGCGGGGTGGACATAGAATTCAATAAGGATGGAAACACGATTTGCGTAACCTGTACTGTGAAGGGTGTAGAATCAACCGGTTTCGAGATGGAAGCCCTCACAGGTGTTACGACTGCTCTTCTTATCATCTACGATATGACTAAAGGTCTGGACAGGGGTATGGAGATAGGGGAAGTACGGCTGATTCGGAAAAGCGGCGGAAAATCGGGTGAATACATATGGCAACGGTAAGCGCTGTATGTATGTCCGGTAAAAGACAGACGCGGAAAACAGAGCAGGACTCGGTCCTGCTGATCAAGGACTTCGGTATTGAAGGTGATGCGCACGCTGGAAAGGGTCCCCGTCAGGTTTCAATCCTGTCGGAGTTGTCCCTCGCGAAAATGGAAGCTGAAGGGATTGAAACCTCACCAGGATGCTGCGGTGAGAATATAGATATCCGCCGAACCGTCGAATTACACACACTTCTTCGGGGAGTACAGCTGAAACTTGGCGATTCCGCTGTAGTAAGAGTTACGGAAATCGGGAAGGACAATACCGACGGTCATGCGGACAACGTTATCCAGAATAATATCTTCCCGGTTGAAGGCGTCTTCACGGAAGTACTCACTGGAGGTACGGTTAAACCGGGGGATCAGGTTGAAGTACTCCGGAACAGCGGTTTTACAGCGGGAGTACTGACGGTGAGCGATTCTGCTTCCAGAGGTGATTACAGGGATCTGAGCGGCCCGGCATTGATCGAATTACTCGACAGTAACGGTTTTCTTCCGGCAAGGTATGCCGTTGTTCCCGATGAGGTGCCCCGGATAACAGCGAAGCTCAGGAACTGGTGTGAGGATGGCTTCCTTGATGTGTTGTTCACAACGGGCGGAACCGGATTTTCCGTCAGGGACGTTACTCCTGAAGCAACCAGCGAGGTCTGTGACAGGGAAGTTCCCGGCATTCCGGAGATGATAAGACAGAAGTCAGCTTTAGTCGTTGAATCGGCGTGGCTTTCCAGAGCCCGGGCTGGAATCAGAAAACGGACGCTTGTGATTAACCTACCCGGAAGCAGGAAGGCTGCCGTTGAATGCGCGGGTTTTGCGATACCGATCCTCGATCACGCGCTGGAAGTTCTCAGGGGTGATATCGAACACTGCGGCGGATACGGGGCTTCTAGAAAACCAGCCCCATAATTGAAATCTAGTTAAGGACCGAGTTTACGATCTAATCAGTTTCGTCTGTGGCATCGGCCATAATGGTTGCGATGTATCAGAGTCTTAGAACTGTGATACCTGCGTAGAATCCGGATGAATACACTCTGAGGAAGTATGCGCCTGCCGGTACATCCTCTCCCTGTGAATTCCGACCGTTCCATACGAAGGTTCCGCTTTCAGAGCCATCGTCAAGCTCTCTCACAAGCCTGCCGGTCAGGTCGAATATCTGAAGGCTCTCCGGAAGAGGGCTTCCCTCAATGGTTACGCGCAGCGATCCGCTGAATGGATTACTTGAAGGACTCAGGGCAAGGCGTAACTGCTCAGTTTCCTCCCCAGAAGCTATGCCCGTGACCATCACCCTGTCTACGAATACCAGTTCAGGTTCGTTCTTCAAATCCGGGGAGAACCACGCCACCCAGTAGCCGTCTTCCACGCTGCATACGGCGATGTTGCTACCTTCAACTAAATCCACTCCTGAAGCCACGATATGGTCGAAGTCGTTCCATTCCCCCAGCCAGTGACGTACACGTATCTCTCCACCGATGCTCCAAACAAGAAGCATGCCGTCGTCGGAGGTGTTCCTGGACATCGCTGCTGGCGTGGCGGGTTCCGGCTGGCTGAACGGGAATTCGAAAGTCCCGTCAGGGATCAGATCATCAGTGAAGACAGAATAGTACTGAATTCCACTGGAATCCGCCCATATCCCCACAGCCTCGGTTCCACAGGAACCCAGAGCCGTAATGTAAAGGTCGCTGGAATGATCATCGTTGTATCCCCATATGCCGAATGAACACATCTCGCCATCAGTATCTGTGTTTCCCGGTTCTTCCTTTTGAAGGTGTGAGCGTATCCATGCCTCGAAGTACATGGGGTTCCATGCTGCATGGCATGACATGCTGAGCGGTTCAAGCCCTGGAACTTCAACCGGACCCAGAATGTCCGGGCCCCACCCCCCGTAACCGGTGTACTTGCTGAGTGTGTCTCGAAGGGTGATATCACCAGTGTCAGGGCAGGATATTATAGCCGAGGCAACGTAGACTCCCCCTGCATCAGTGGCAGTATTCGAGATTTTCGCCATCATTGTTACAGTATCAGAGCCATCGCTGTACCTGATAAGATTGATATGATCAGGGGCAAAGCCCGGTCCTAAGCCCAGATCCATACAGTTGAGTGACCTCTGGTTAATAATCGTCAGGTTCTCAGGATCGATCACGTAAATGGTATCGATGTAATCTGGAAGCCAGTAGGGATACGGATCACAGGCTGCGATTAGCCTGCTTTCGCTGTTTGATGAAGTCAGGCATAAAGTGGCATAGTCGTATCCTGGGTCAGTATTGCCCAGCGCAAGCGTACTGGAAGGAATCCCGGAAGGGCAGGCGGCTATGAATGCCTGGCCGTCGCACCATGACACGTACGGCACTCCCTCGATATCAACGATGTCCACATTACCCCATACCTGTACCGATGCAAGAAGTAGAAGCACAACCGAGACCGAGCTTCTCAATAAAATTGCCAACCTCCCAAGCAATTACCCCTGAAACAATTACTCGCATACACAAATAATCACATGATACAATTCTTTATCAATGTCAACGACAAATCAATCAATAGGAATTTGGATTATCTTTGATTCCTGCAGCGTCTCCCAGTACATCTCATCCGGGCAGGGCCCGATGGTCAGGATCATAATCGGGTAGTGCCCCACACCGACTGCAGGTTGTTGCCATCAATCTGCAAAGCTATAATTCAATGCAAAATACGTTTTCTTGTCCTCAACAGCGAAAGGATCCACCAGATGACATTTCTAGCTGCCCTCATACTTGTTGTACTACCCGGTGACCTTGCGATCAGCGAGATAATGTACAATCCCGATGGCACTTCCATGGGCCCCGACGAACTGCTGGAATGGGTAGAGCTCTGCTGCATCGGAGACGAGACCATGAACCTGCGCGGCGTATCACTGTCCGACGGCAGCAACCAGCTTGTTCTGGGTGATTACCTGATCCAGCCGGGAGAGTATGTCGTTGTCGCTGCCAGCTCGGGTGCTTTCATCGACTTATACGGTTCGGATATCCCTCTGGTGGAATGGAGCGGTGACTGGACGAAGCTTAGGAACAGCGGCGATCAGATATCGCTCTTCACACCTGATGGAACCCTTATTGAATCGGTGACCTTCTCGGATGGATGGGGCAGGGACAACGGATCAGGAAGCTCGGCAGACGGTGATGGTTCGACACTGGAGAGAATCGACCTCTACGGAGGGACGGAGGAGTCTAACTGGGCTCCATCCGAAGACTGGGACTACCGGATTGTCACTGCTGGGAATCCACTCTGCTGGGGAACGCCGGGAGCCAGGAACAGCCGCTGGCGCTGACATGAAGGACCTTCAGTATTGCTGGTCCATAATTGTGTATAACGAGATAATCGAGTATATGAAGTAACCATGAACCGATTGGGAATGCTAACTGCCGGGGCGTCTTACCGCCAGTAGTGTAAAATCATCCGCATAGCTTGAAGAGCCATGGAATCCCTCAACACTGCGTTCGATCATACGGAGAAGTTCCTTGAGAGACAGTGCGGAATTTTCGGACACGATAGAAATCACCCTGTCCTCACCGAATTCTTCTTCAGTTGAGTTCATTGCTTCGGTAACTCCATCTGTATACATCAGTAGAGTATCTCCAGAATGCAGGGTTACTTCACCTTCAGTATACGATACGTTCCGGACCACACCGAAAAGGAGGCCTCCCTCGCTCAATTTCTCTGTGGTTCCATCAGTTCTTACCAGAAGTGGAGGATTGTGACCGGCGTTGACGTAAAAGAGCCTGCCTGAAACAGGATCGATGGAAGCCATGAAGAACGTAATGAAAAGTTCCGTAGGTGTATTATCGTAAACGAGTGTGTTTATCTTCTCAGCGGATTCGGATAGTGAGACCCCCATCGCCTGGGTTGTCCTCAGGGAAGCCTGGAGATTTGCCATCAGAAGTGCCGGCCCGACACCCTTCCCGGCAACGTCACCAATCGCCAGAACAACTCTTCCATTGCAGAGAGTTATCACATCGTAATAATCACCTGCCACATCAAGGCAGAAGCGTATCATCGCTTCGATTTCAAGCCCGGTGACTTGCGGGATGCTCTTTGGAAGAAGTCCTCTCTGTATATCTCTGGCCATTCTCATCTGCTCTTCAAGTTTCTGTTTTTCGATCCTTTCCCTCAATAGCTGAATGTTTTCAGCAACCAGAGCTATCTGTGAGGAAAAACTGCTCAGCAGCTCAAGTTCTTCTGCTGTGAAATCCTCACCGTTAGTCTTGCAGCTTATAACCAGAAATCCGACAAGTCCTGATTTGACGGTAAGGGGAAGTATCACAGCGCATTTACGGTTGATGAACCATTCCTTCTGCTCTTCGCTGAGAGAGATCTTGCCGCTCTCAATAGCTTCATCAAGCAGGATGGAGTCCTCTTTGGCCATAAGCCTTTCGATCAGTGTGTCAGATGAACTGAAGGGTGCAGGCTCATCGTTCTCAGCCATGAATCCGTTCTCTTCGCTGATCCTGAGAACAGGATAGATCTTTTCCGCCGTTAAGCCTTCAGCAAGTTTTTCCTGAAGATTCTTCCAGAATGAACCATCTTCGGTTCTGACAGTGCTTGAAGCAAGAAAATCCCTCAGGAGATTGCGAAGCCTGCGCCTTTCAGGGTAAAAATACTCCTCGATCTTGGTTCGCAGTTTGCGCTGTGTCGGCATGAACGCGAGTGCAAGCGACAGACCCAGCACCAGCGTAGGTGTCTGACTGTTGATACCCATCGCTTTAAGAACGAACTCTCCGAATACGTATAGAAGAGAAAAGAAGGCAATCAGAAGAGCGATGTTGACCGCAAGGAATCGAGTGCCCCTTTTAACCTTGCCTTCAACAGCAAGAAGTTGATATTTCTCAAACGCGTAAATGAAGGCAACCGGGATGGGAAGCAGAAACATGAATGCGATGTTCGACACCAGCATATACGATTGCACCGGCAACTGAATGTTCAGACCGTCAGAAAGAAAATTGAACCAGTTGAAAATGATAAAGATGGTGATGCCGGTTACCGATCCGAGTAGAACCAGCCTTGTCTGGCGTTTTTCGATGAAATTATCTGCAAGCCCGTAGTTCCGTATCAGAAGAATGAAACCTGTGGCAAGGAAGATTGTCCGGTAAATTGTGGCAGGAAGGATCGGGAAGATCTGAGTGACGAACAACCAGAGGAATCCGAGCAGAAGGACGGGAAGGAAGATCGCTATATTGAACAGAACAGTGAATCTGTCGTAAATAGTGTTCCTTTTCGGAAAAAGCAGATTGAGCTTGAGCCAGAAGCCTGATGATGACAATCCCACAAGGGCGACTCCCATGATGAGCCATGCAGGTAGCTGGAATGATGCGTAAACATCGGCTATTATATCACTTGATAGGGCCATCTCAACAGCGAGTGTGAAACAGAACAGTGTCAGTGTTCTAACAGCTGAAGATGCAGCTTTCTTTGCGAATCCCCATACTCCAGCAAGTATCAGGCCTGTTACAATCAGTGAACGTAGAATGAACATCAGCCAGATCTGGAATTTCAGTGGTCCTGGAATTGTTCTGGTTTCGATCTCCGTTGTCATCATGATGTTGTCATGCATGAACATGATCTCGATAGTTTCACCTTCGGGCGTATCAGTGGAGAAAGTACGGAAGTAGTTTTCCTCCGTTGCGGGACGTCCATCTATTGCAACAAGCAGATCTCCCCGTTCTGGGTAGGGAGGGTGCGGAAAATCATCCGGATCGATTTCTATGAATGGTGCGTAGGAGGTTATTGTACCCAGCCTTATGAAGCTCCACATGTCACCGATATGAGTGATCTTGTGTATCTTGGTGTATTCCCTAGTAAGGTGGATCCCGCAGAATCCCGCAGCAAGAATCATGATAACGAGAGTCAGTATAAAAATGATCCGCTTGATCAAATCAGTTCCAGCCTTCCCGCATGATAAATTCAGCTGCACTTAAGATAAGGTTTTTCAGTCAGCGATGGTATTCCGGTTTCAGCAGCTTCAGTGCTGGATCCTTACATTTCCCGAATAGGTTGTAATCTCTATTTTGAATTCCCCTTCACCGAATTCAGCGGAACTGCCGACCAGGTCATGTACGATCTCAACCCCGGGAATATCAAGGTCACCAGTCATGGTTGTAACAGATACAATTGCAGGACAGTCTATTACAAGATCGATGAAGGCTTCAACAGTGGATATATCTATATCCCTGTCGATGCTGTCGATCGTGCCGGTGATCGTTCCCTCAACGATGTTCACCACTGAGAGACCCTGTATATCGACTAGATCAATCTCACCACTTACAACGTTAACAATAAGTTCACCAGAAAATCCCTCAAGTATTGCCGATCCGTTGATAATTTCCACCAGAGAGGTACCCGCACCACTTCTCAGCGATATGCAGCCGTTGTATGTCAGCATAACAAGGTTCAGTTCCATGGAACTTGGTAGGCTGACATGGAAATCCACTGCAGCTTCGGTGATTTCGTCCCAGTCATCCGGATAAGTGACTTCACAGATTACACCGTTGACGTATTTGCATTCGATTTCGATTGCTTCGACTTCCTCAATATTTTCACCCTCTATGGAACATTCAATAAGAAGATTATCCGAATCACCCTCCTCAATAATTATGTTCCCGTTTATGTTGTTGATTATCACATCCGATCCCGCATCCACACTATAGGAAAAGGCTTCCTCGCGAACGAAGATATCACCAGCAGAGATTGAATTACCTGCAAACAGAAAGAGAGCAGCTGTTATGGCGGAAATTCTGAACATGATGTCTCCTTTCCAGCTTATCTATTATTCCTG
>CAZUYF010000079.1:0-1454 GCA_964624675.1 uncultured bacterium | reverse complement strand
CCTGCAACCATTTACCTTTCTTTTAAAGTTATTGATAATGAATGTGCAGTATTCTTAAATGGAAGAGAAAAATTATCATAATAGAAATATATACTTGACAAATTGTAAACAAATCTTTATAAATTAATCGAAATTTCACATGAATAGAAAGGAGTGATCATGAGCGAGGAACAGAGAGAGATTCTTCAGATGGTGTCGGATGGTAAGATAAGTGCCGATGATGGCGCAAAACTTCTGGAGGCACTTAAGACGGGTGAGCAGAAGAGAAGAGAGATGGAATCACCGGCCAGGAGGGTCAGGGAGAAGAAGCGTATAATCCTTGAGAATAAAAAAATGAATCATCTAGCCGGTATGGGCGGTATGCGCGAAATAGGACGCATGGTCCGCGGTATGGTAAGGGATTCCGTATCGGGAATTAGTGATGACTTTGCTGAAATTGACGAGGAAATGTGCGAGGATGGAGGTCTTCTCGAAGGTCCCATTGAACTGGAAAAAGGTACCGAACTCGTTCTGAAACGCAGCCGCAGAGCCAACAGAAACAGCAAGGGTGATCTGAATCTGATAGGAACAGAAGGTTCAACACTTGAAGCCCTCGGTGAGGATATACCGGAAATCAGTGTATATCGTGAAAATGGTACGGTCTATCTAAAATGGGGTACCGGTGACCTGACACTGAACGTACCTGCTACGGTGGATAATGTGCGGGCAAGCATCATGGGGGGAGATATCACTCTGAACGCTGTAGCCGCTGCTACAGAATTAAGAACGAAGGGTGGCGATGTCAGCCTGTCTGAAGCCTCAAGGGCTTTCAGTGCCAAGACCATGGGGGGAGATATCATGATCAGACTGACCGACGCCTGGTCTGAAGATTCAGAAGCTGCGACTATGGGCGGCGACATTGAACTGAGCATATGTGAAAGTACAAAGGCCGACATCTCAGCAAAAACTCTTGGTGGAGAAATATCCGTCCAGGATGGTATATCCGGATTATCCGAATCTGGACGCGGCGGTTCTTCAAGAGTTAATATAGACCTGTCAGAGGGAGAAGATGCACCGGAACTTGATATCAAGACCATGGGAGGCGATATCACCATATCCCTGTCCGGAACAGAACCTGCTGCAGAGAAAGACGGGAAGAAGAAGAGCAGAGGGAAAAAAAGAAATGAGAGAAAATGAGTGACAGTTCCATTCCACCTAAATGCCCCAGCTGCGGAGACAGGCTTATAGTTGTCAGGCTTCAGTGCAGTTCATGCGGCACAGAAGTGAACGGTGAGTTCGATGTTTGTCCTGTATGTACCCTTGAGGGAAAGAACAGAGAATTGTTCGATCTGTTCATGGAAGCCAGAGGGAATCTCAAGGAAGTACAGAGAAAACTGGGCGTATCGTATCCAACTGCAAGGCTGAGAATTGATAGCATGTTCGGTGAGCTGAAGGGTGAAAAACCTCCTGTGGAT
>CAZUYF010000078.1:0-9201 GCA_964624675.1 uncultured bacterium | reverse complement strand
TATTTTGATCAGATAAGTACTCTTGTTCATAGAATTCCATCGAAGAATATAGAAGAACTGGTCAGGATCATATTCGAAGCATACAATAATGGCAGGAGGATCTTCATTTTCGGTAATGGAGGAGGGTCTGCCACTTCCAGTCATTTCGTCTGCGACCTGGCAAAAGGTACTGCAACTCCGGGGAAACCCAGACTGAAGGCTGTCAGTCTCTCCGACAACGTACCGCTGATAACTGCATGGGCAAATGATACAGATTACACAAATACCTTCGGTGAACAGCTGAAAAACCTTGTTGAAGAAGGAGATGTGGTCATTGGTCTTTCCGGAAGCGGAATGAGTCCCAATGTAATAAATGCTTTCAGAGTAGCCAACAGAATCGGCGCTGTTTCAGTGTTGTTGTCAGGTTACAGCGGCGGGGAAGCTGTGAACGAGGCGAAGTTATCGATAATAGTCCCCAGTGAGGATATGCAGCATATCGAAGATATTCATCTTATGCTGTGTCATATAGTATTCAGGATGGTTCGCAGCAGGATAAGGGGAGAAATTTAGAATAAAGAGTATCAGGAGTAATCCTGACTTCTGAATATCTTCTCTCCATCTGCCAGGAACTGGTTCAATGCATTGCTGAAAATATCAGGATCGGCTTCACATTCTTCGGGAAATCTGCTCTTCCACAGATCCCAGGATTTCTGAATTTCCCCACTCATTACTTCGGGAAGGTTGCCTTCCTTCCTGGCTTCATCTATCAATTCCCGGTTGTAGATAAGCATATCGCTTGCAAGGACCCTCGCGAATCTCGCAGCTCTCTGCTCTTCACTGTCTTCAGCGATGGTAACATCTGCGGTGCCTGATACTGCATCCTTCGGGGGATTAATAATGAAAATCTCGGAACATTTCCTGCATCGAAAGCGCTTGGGTGAGTTTCCTATCTTATTCTCAGGAATATTATACTTACTATCACAATTAGGACAGTTAACAATCATAGAGTGTACCTCCTGCGCAGGAATCTGTTCAATCTGTTCACACCTTCCCGAATATCATCATCTGACGCTGCAAAAGATAGCCTGATAAATCCTTCAGCTCCAAATGCAGAACCAGGTATCACTGCCAGCCCCTCTTCTTCCAGAAGTTCACTGCAAAATGCCGCAGTGTCCTGTTCAGCAGGTAATCTGGGAAATACGTAGAATGCTCCTTCCGGTCTCTCGAATTGTATACCTTCTACTTCCGAAAGTATCGAACATATCAAATCCCTTCTATTCCTGAAGGAGGTGTACATTTCATTTTTCTCTTTATCAGCCTTTCCTTCGACGGCTGCGAGGGCTGCCCACTGAGATATAGAACAGGGGTTTGATGTGGAATGTGCCTGAAATACACCCGTGAGTTTTGACCATTCGGTGTTTGCAAGTGAGTAGCCGATTCTCCATCCCGTCATGGCATAGGTTTTCGATACACCTGAAACAACAGCAGTTCTGTCACTTAGTTCCGGTCTGAAATCAAGAATGTGAGGGGCCGCACCTTCAACGTAAACTAGATCTTCATAGATATCATCTGAGATAACCCACATATCCGTATCAGCAAGGGCATCTGCGATGTTTTTTATCTCATCAGCTGATGGAACGTACCCGGATGGGTTGGAGGGGTAGTTAAGGAGCACGCCGACTGCACCCTGCTCTGCTGCTTTACGTATTTCTTCAGGATCAATGCATATCTCCGGTAAAACAGGTATTCCTCCCGAAGCCTTTACCATTTCGGGGTAACTGACCCAGTATGGTCTTGGAAGAAGCACTTTGTCTCCGGGATTCACTGCCGCTCTTATGAGATTTGCCAGATTGTGCTTTGCGCCGCAGCTTACAACTACGTTCGCGGGAGTCCATTCTATACTTCGTCTGATGGAATAGTTTTCCGCTACAGCTTCCCTCAACTCGAGTATGCCGGTACTTGGCGTGTAACAGGTTTTTCCTTCCAGTATAGCCTTTATTCCGGCTTCAGCTATCGGAGCAGGTGTAGGAAAATCAGGTTGCCCCGCGGTCAGCGATACAATATCCCTTCCCGATCTCTTCAATTCCTTTGCTTTTGCGCTTAACTGCAGTGTCGCAGAAGGTGATAGTGACATGATAGTTCTGGAGTATTTCATAAGTCAACCGTTTCCTTCAGCAAATCCAAATTGTTCCTCAAGTGCATTCCTAACACATTTTGTAACCATAGTGGAGATGTCTCCGCCATACTTTGCGATCTCTTTTACGAGCGTGGAAGACAAATACATTTTGTCCTCCGATGGCATAAGATAAAGCCCTGTTATCCCGGGTGCCAGTCTTCTATTCATCAGCTGCATCTGAAACTCGTATTCAAAATCAGAATTGGCTCGAAGACCTCGTATGAAAGTCCGATATTTATTCTTATTCATATATTCAACAAGCAGAGAATCGAATTGCGATACTTCAATTCGCGAAAGCCCCGTCTCAGCCAGAGATTCCCTGATAAGTCTTACCCTCTCTTCAACCGAAAAGCAGAGAGATTTGTTGGATCGCGTCACAACGGCCACTTCAACATCACTGAAAATGTTGACTGCTCTTCTTACTATATCAAGGTGTCCGAGTGTCAGAGGATCAAATGTACCGGGATAGACAATTCTCATCGTACTTCCTTCATCATCTTCCAGAATAGGTAGCTGTCTCCGTACTTTCTCTTATTCCAGCCTTCCTTCATCATGTTCTCATCTCCACATTCAACGAAAACGGCTCCCTTCGGTGATACAATACCATTCCATTCAACACTGTCAGTCCATTCGTAAACCCTGCTGTACCTGTATGGCGGATCAATGTATACAATATCGGGGACGGTATCTGTACTTTTAATATACTCTCTTATGCTGCCTGTAATAACTGCTGCATCATCCATTGCGTCATGCTCTCGCAGGAAAGATCTGATGAACGATGTTGATCGGGGATTTCTATCAACGAATACACAATAGGATGCTCCCCAGCTTAAAGTTTCAAGACCAACTGCCCCTGTTCCTGCACAGAGGTCCCAGACAAGGGCGGTATCAATAAGAGCCCTGCCGGCAATATCAAGAAAGGCGCCCCTTAGAAGTGAGGAAGTTGGTCTGCACAGGTTAGACGAAGGGCGGAGAATGTGTCCTTTCCACTTTCCCCGCCCCAGTCTGATCACGCTGGCCTTGTTTTAGTAAGGCCTGATAATGTGCGGAGTAACGAATATTACAAGTTCTGTACTTTCTTCCCGCTCGGAATTGTAGGAGAAGAGCAGATCACCGAGCAGAGGAATACTTCCCAGTATCGGGATGGCTCTTCTGACAGTTGTCTGCTTACTCCTCATGATTCCACCGATAACCGCTGTAGCACCATCGTCTATCATGAGTGTTGTGTTGGCGCTCTGCGTCAGGATTATGGGCTGATTCGAGGAAGTTGCCTCTGCAGAGAGCTCACTAACAACCGGGAATAGTTCAAGGGTTACATTGTTATCAGCATTTATATGAGGTGTAACGGTCAGTTCAACACCAACCGAATACATCTGTATGTAGATATTTCCGCTCGGATCCAGAAGAGTCAGCGGGATTTCCTTTCCGGACATGACTGTACCGGTCATGTTATCAATTATCGCTATCCTGGGTTCTGAAAGGATATGTGCATGATTCTGGGATTCAAGCAGAGTAAGGACAGCGCTCACATCGAACATGCTGGTAATGGTGCCGAATGAGAAAGATCCAGTAGGATCTCCAACGGCCAGACCGGTTGAAGCCGCTCCTCCGTGTACCAGCTCGTTCGTTCTTGAAAGATTTCCAAGAGACCAGTCAATACCCATTTCATTAGCGTAACTGGCATCGATTTCAACCAGTTTTGCTTCTATCATCACCTGTGCAGTCGGACTGTCAAGGATAGGCAGCAGCCTTCCGACCTCCTCCAGCTTGTAAGGTATATCCGTGATGATTAGAGAGTTTGTCCGATCATCAATAGATATCTGACCTCTGTCGGAAAGAGCTGTTGTGAGAGCGTTGTTCAGGCTTTGAGCTGTCGCATACCTGATCACGTATATCTCAGTCTGGAGTTCCTGAAGGTTCTCTCGGTCATGACGTGTTAATGCCATCTGGTTTATCTCCGAATAGAACTCATCCCTGGGCTGCACTCTCATAACATTGCCCTGCATGCTGGCAACCAGTCCCTGTGAGTTCAATATCGCTGTAAGTGCATCCCTCCAGCCAACATTCTGCAAACGGGCGGTGACCGAGGCGGTATAATCCTCCGGAAGCATGATGTTCATGCCGCTCACATCCGAAATAGCCCTCAAAACAGTTCTAATGCTTGCATCAACAACATCTACAGTTATCCTTCTACCGCCGGTTCCAGACCACTCCACAGGGAAGCCGTCCTCTATCTGACGGTTGGTCTCACTTATGCGGATACCTCTTGTTGATGTTGCAGTAGACTGTCCGGAAAGGGTCGAGTAATCGGGTGATGAAAGCGGCGCTACATCTCCGCCCGTCAGTACAGGCTGAACGTATTCGGAAGTTGCAGCCCATGAAGCAAATGGTATACCTGTAGGATCTGTCTGCATTTCCAGAACCAGCTGATTCCCATCAAGTGTTGCGCTGTAGTTGAGAAGCTCACCGTTAACATCGATGATTATTCTTACAATCCCCTCCGGCGGGGCTTTGTACTGACTTGTCCTTATGGACAGAATCCCTCCCCTGTTCACCGAAAAGTCCATTGACGGCAGCGAATGCACCGCATCGCCAATGTCCAGAACGATCCTCATAGGATCGGTCAGGAGAAACCTTTCGTACGAAATCGCATCATCAGCGGTTAGTGTGACCAGGGTCACGTCGCCGCTGGGTACTACCGAGATATCGGTAACCCTGTACGCCGCCGCTGGTATAGCGAGCAACAGCAGTAGGCTACAAACGGTTAAGAGACGCATCACAAACCACCTTCTTCATGTAAACGCAAAGAATAAATGGTGGGGATCGTCGTCTCCCCTCCACCTCTTGCGCTGTAATCAACAATAACATCCTGAATTACAATAACTTCATTACTCGTAATTTCGGCAACGTGGGAATTATTAGCAAGGATAGTTCCTTCGTAGAGTATGTATGGTACACCAATTCCATCTTCAACCATTGCCTGATCTCCACCTACAGGGTCAAGCGTAATTCCAACCAATCTGAATTCCTCGACCGAAATGACAGCAAGAGTCCTTCTCGCGTCCCTTCCCTCAGTAGAGAATTCGGTGAACGGATCGGGTCTGATAGAAACTGACTCATATATTCTGAATGTAGCGCTGCCTGCCTGTATTATGTCGTTCACAGACTCAGCTGAGCCCTGCATTCCAGTTGCGCTCTGTCCGGCCATGGAACAGGATACACGCTGGGTTTCGTAATAAGGAAGGTTGGTTTCAACTGTGCCCAACCCTGCGTAGACCGCTATTCCAAGATCATCAACAGCCCACACAGGCTGCCGGAAGCTTGACATTGCAAATAATCTTGTTGGTTCAAAAGAAGGAGCTTCAGCGATTATCTCCCCTGGTGACATGACTGTAGAGATACCATTCTCTGTTAGAACAAGACCTCCATCAAAGAGATGACCATCAGAGTGATAATTCCACTCCCCCGGTAAAGTTCTCACATATATGGTGTCATTGACACCTATGAAGAGAATATTGTCGGATGAAGCCAGTATATCCCCATCCGGGGACTCCTCGAACTGCCACAGTGCAACGGAGGGGTCGAACAGTGCCAGACCGCCTCCCTCAAGTTTGAAGATCCAGTCCGGGCCAATCCTCTGAAGATCGCCCTGGGGATTCAGTTCTGTAGAAGCGCTATATACCGTGAAGCCATCTTCCTCCCTGATCGCAATATCTCCGTCAGTACTCAGAACTGCTATATCATCGTTACTTATCTCAAGCTCCATCGGGGAAAATCCCGCAGGAAGCGGTTCTGAAACAGCATCACAGCTGTTATGGTTGAAAACGAGATATTCGCTATCGGTGATGAATGAAGGAGTTTCACCATTCAGATCAAAGTCAATGACAAAGCTGAGATCTTCAAGGGAGTAGGCATTCCATTTCCCGTCCATTCTGCTGAACCGCAGAAGGGTGCCTCCTTCGAAAAGCAGCCAGGTATTATCTTCTCCTGCCTCTGCCATCCTGGGAGGAGCCTGCGAAAGGGTCATCTCTATCCAGCCGTAAACATCGGAACTGGATACCACAGTTATGGATACCCCGGAATCGTCAACCGTTTCAGTTGCTTCATCCGTACTCTCTCCACAGCCGAAAAACAGGAATGTTACAGCAGCTGTGAGAAGGGCTGTATAAGTTAATTTTGAGATACTCATCTTTTAATCCTCCCTCCTTAAGGCTGTACGTAGGCTGAAATTGTGAAATTAGCCTCCATATTGTCGTAGCTTCCGTCGGAAGCCTTTTTCTGAACTATAGTCAGATCAGTAACTGACGTTAGCATCATCTGCTGCGTCAGCTGATCAAGAAAGACACCAAGTCTGTGAAAACGTCCGGTCAGCTGCATCTGCCATCCGTAAACCAGGAAATCCCCCTGAGTAGTCGGCGGCAGCGGAGTGAGAGAATAAATCTGCAAACCGCTGTTCTCAGCGTTTTCGGTCAGCATATCCATTATTTCATCCTGATCGTAGCTTCTTGGAAGGTACCTATCAAGTTCGGCAAGCTGCAGAGTCAGGCGATTGATCTCCTGTTCTGTGATTGCCATATCCGATGCTGTTCCCATCTGAAGCGAGATGAGTTCGGCTCTTTTCATTTCCAGATTCTGCTCGGCCTGTTCGATCCTTACCTTCACCTCGGAAGAAAACTCCCTGGGATACAGGTATATCAGCGCAGCGACAAGAAGGATACCGACTATCAGAATGTAAAACCTGGGGTCTCTGAGATAGGCATTCATACCAAACCCCCCATATCTCCCAGCTGTTTAACTTGTAACAAGTATTCCATCTGTATTACCTGCTATTCTTTGAACATTGTCAGGTTGATTGCATACATTGTCAGTGTATCACCGCCGACTACGGTGAATGTAAATTCTTCATCTCCACCGTAGAAGTATACATTTGAACCGGCATCATAGGCACGAAGACCGAAGGCAACACTTCCAGGAGTCCCGCCTGGCGAAGACTCACCAATTCCAGTCTCAGGGTAGAACTGAATCTCAAGCCAGAACACGCCGTTCGCGTTTGTCTCGGTGACATAAGTTTCCTGAGTTTGTGTCGTTGCTACACCAATGCCTGGAGCTCTGATGGTTTCCAGAGAATCAGTATAAATTATCCCTGTTACGTAAACCCGGGTTTTGTCCATCCCAACCGGATTACATCCCACGACTGCCAGTATGACCAGCAGACTTAAAACTGAAATCGCAAATATTTTCATGATTCCTCCCCTGCATTATCAGGACTATCCTCAGTATTTTCGGATTCTTCAACAGCTTCCATTGAAACCCCGGCATCACTGCCAAACTCTCCCACCAGCGATGACAGCGCGAAGGGGTTCACTCCAATGATCATTTCGAAATTATATCTTCTGCTTCCAGTTCTACTTGCCTCAGAAGCAAGTGTATATGTTTGTCCATAATCATCAAGAGTGAACAGCGGTGTCCTTCCGTCTGGCATGATCTCCGCTACATCACGCTGGAATTCGATTATGTCACCCCAGGTTTTCGCGACACCTGTGATGTACACTTCTGTCGGAAGAAGCATAAGACTGGTAAGGTAAATACCCTTATCGATCCGGGTGCCCGGAGTGATCGCTTCAGGATAGATTGCCCGGCAGAGATATTCGATAACGTAAACTGAATATTTCTGACTTAGAGACAGATCGAGGATCTGCTGAAGCTTCCTGTCCACAGCTGCGCTCAGCCTGTTGGCCTCTGCCTGCTGGTCCATCTGAATACCAAGCTGCGAAATCTGTTCCTGAACCTCCTCTATCTCTCCGTTCACTTCAACTTCGTGTTGCTTGAGATCCTGATAGTCCTTGTAGGCGATTATCCCGCCTGCGATAAGAGCAAGGAAAGGAATAATGCACAGAATTGTCAGAAGAGCTGTTGACTTGACTTCTGCCGGAGCGCCCGAAGCTTTTCTTTTCCTGCCTTCAGGCTCCTCAAGTATGTTGATGTCAACCATGCTGGGTTCATAACCTCTGAGAGCAAGGCCTACACATACTGCGAGAATCGCACTCATCGAGTCTACTTCAGTGTCACTTATGACATCTTCAGGTATTGTGATATTCCTGAAGGGCTGGAAGTGCTCTACCGGCAGGCCGTGCTGTTCGCTCAGTATTGAGGCCAGGCCCGGCATCAGAGAACATCCTCCACTTATGTACATCTTATCTATTCTGGCATTTTCACCGGATGCCTGATAGGTGATGAATGACCTTCTTATACTGGTTGAAAGCTCTTCAATCACCCTGCCGATAGCAGTATGAACTTCATCCGATGAGATACCATCCGGAACGTTACCCTTGAGTACTCCCAATGCAACTTCATATTCAAGTCCCAGAGTTCTCTGGAGGGCTTCAACGAACCTGGAGCCGCCGATGGAAAGATCACGGTTGAAGCTTGGAAGACCATTTCTGACAACAACCATGTTCGTAACTTCGGCACCGATGTTGAGTATTGTTACGCACTCATCACCGCTGGGTTTGTAAGCATGCTGATAAGCCCTTTGCAGCGAGAACTGCTCAAGCTCGATGGTTGATGGTTTAAGGCCTGCTCCCTGCAGAATTCCTCTGTGAAGGTCGACCACTTCCTTCTTGGCTGCAACCAGAAGGACTTCCATCTGCCCTGGAGATATCTCAGGATTGATAATCTTGAAATCAAGGCTGACCTCGTCTATCCTGAATGGAATATGCGTCTCGGCTTCCCACTGAATAGCTTGTCGGGCATCCTGCTCCGACATCTTCTCCATAGGTATCCTTCGAACGATGACGCTTCTTCCTGAAACAGCACTGTTGATATTCTTGCTTCCTGACTTAACACCTGCCTGTCGGACTACATCATGAACCGTATCAATCAAGTGGTCACGGTTAACAACTTCCCCGTCCACTATTGTGCCAGGAGACAGCTCCTGTATAGCATAACTGGATAGTGTCAGAGATTTGCTTGATCCCGTTAACTGAACAACTTTGATTGAATGGCTGCCGATATCAAGACCAACAGTTCCCCCGCCTGATCTTCCG
>CAZUYF010000077.1:6348-9267 GCA_964624675.1 uncultured bacterium | reverse complement strand
CATCTTCGACCACTCCTTTGCTGTCTTCTCCCGCAATTCCTGATCATCGGTTTTATAGGCTATGAAAGCAGGGCATTCATTGCAGATGATACCGCACGATCCAACTATCCTGTTCATGATTTCCCCTTTCAGAAATGAAAATGAAAGTTAACGCTCAAGGATTACAACTCTTCTGGATAAAGAGCCGGATTCATCGCTGCCGGCCACTGCAAAATAGACTCCAGGATCGCAGTCATCCGCGGCCCACAGGAATACGTTTGAATTCGAATGCAATGAAGGAACTTCATCAATCAGTCTGCCCGAGATATCGTAGATCCCGATTTCGGATACTGCGGAGAATCCGAAAAGCTCAATTCTGACCGAAGCCAATGCCGGGTTAGGGGAAATGCTGATAGACTGCTCCAGGGCAGGAGGGAAATTTCCTTCTATGCCGACCGGTACATTCATGAACCTTACTGCATCTGCCACGATCACAGGTCCTGGAGTACAGCCCTCGCTGGAAATCTCGACCCAGCCGAAAGTTCCCTCATGGAAAGCGAAAGAACCAAGTGAATACCACTCTTCACCGCCTGCGCTCTGGTCCACAGTGAATTCATTTTCACCGTTATGGTGATGTACGATGAACCTGGCATCAGTTGCTCTGTTGGAGCCCGGCACCCACCACAGAGACACATCATACAAACCGGAAACAGGTATGTACGGATTCCATCGTGCAGTATGAACAGTGCCAGATACATTTATCCAGGCGTAATCAGGTCCGAATGGGGTGCCATAGTAACCATGATCCCATCTATTAGGACCTTCCGTTGTAAAAGAAGGGTAAGAATTGTCGACTACCCTGCTTAGATACAGGGGAGTAACCGGTGAGAGCAGGTTTTCACATAACCCGGCGCAGTAAGCCCATCCTTCGATTCCGGAATGGTCATGCCATTGAGTATAGAATCTCCAGGATTCATCCCACCCGGTGATGTAGTCAAGGAACGAAGCTTCACCCAGAATTGATGGCATTTCTGTGTACTTAATGACATAGAACCCGGCTGTTTTAACACCTCGATCGGTGTACCCGAATGCTTCCACGATGTAAGGATGAGTTATATCCCGAAAGGCGAAGGACTCCGGTGAACCATCGGTATCGCAGTACGTTTCGGTCCCCTGAACCGATCCGTTGAAAGCGTTGTGATGAAGGGATATGAATCTGTCATACCCACCCGCATTTGCGTATTCTACCCTGTCGACAAGCGATACGTACCGGTCAGAATGCCTGGTCATAGAGACAGTTTCACACTCAGGCAGCTGTTCAAGGTATGATCTGGCAAGGAATGCAACATCAAGATTTGCTTCCTTTTCCGTGTAGTAAATCCCAACAGCGCCGGCATCCGAGCCTCCATGCCCGGGGTCAAGGCACACCGACCAGGCAAATATCATCCCTGCTGTAAGCGGCAGCGGAATCAGGAATCGCATCAGCGGTCAGGAACGGTAATTAGAGAGCCTGTAATGGCATCAATCGCAAAAACAGTAACGTCCAGAGCTATAGGGTGAATCTCGTGGATACCGGATGAGAAGGTGATCTGCTGACTTTCACCGTCGAGTGAAACCCTCCAGATCTCACCGGAAGTGATCGTATGCCCGTCATCCGAAGTCACGCTGTAGAGTATAGCTTCCATTTCCTTCCACCAGAAGGGCATAGAGCCTTCCGCAAGAGATGTGCATGTCCCGTCGTCAGGAGAAACTTTAACGATCTCACCCTCCAGCGTGGAGGTTACGATTACAACGGTTCCCTCGCTGGATACGAATAATGGCGAGTAGAACCTGTAATCGGAGGCGAGAACCGAGGATTCACCGCTAGAGGTATTCAGAAGACAGATTCGATCGCTGCTGTCGCAGAATACGATCCGGCTGCCGGAAGGATCAACCGATACGGTATGGGATTCAAGCTCTATTCCGGTTGAAATACCGTTTCTGTAAAGAAATCCGTCAGCCGTGAACCAGATGTTTCCAGCGCCGTCAAATGCCGCCCTTCCGCCATTTGTAAATGGACCGTAAAGATCAAGGAGAGAATCGGGAGTGAAAAGAACAATGTAGTCCAAACCGCTGCGATTTATGCAAATTGCAGCTGAATCTCCGCAGGAAGAGGGAATAGAACAGCGCGTTGACTCATCCCAATGCCAGGGGATAGATCTGGCAGCTTTCCCACCTTCAATGTAAAGGGCGCTTCCGTAACCCCAGGGAACGGCTATGATGCCGATGCGCAAGGGAGTTATAAGTGCGAGACCCGGACCGTCGTACTGGAAATCCCGAGGTTCAGAATTCACTGAAGGAACAGCTAAGAGGACTATAACTGAAAGTGCAGTCAGAATATTCATAAAACCGATCCTCCTTTGAGGAGCTACCAGATGCGTTATTACTATCAGTTATCAAGAATTATAATTTTTCTGGAAAAATGCCCTGATCCCAGGCCTTCGATGCAAACCATATACATTCCCGCCGGCAGCCTTCCAGTTCCACTCTCCGCGCCGGCGAGGATACTGTTTGACCCCGAATGGAGGGTTTCTGTCCTGAGATCTGTTACGAGCCTGCCATCGATGGAATAGACTCTGACCCTGAGGCCTTGAGGAAGTGACGAAGGGAGGTTGACGGTCAGTTCCATTGATCCTGCCGGACTGGGCATTATCACCTCTGCAACACTTCCCGCCGCAGGGGCTCCCTCTACAGCGGAGACGTTGTTCAGTTCGTCGATCTCATGGTATTCATTAAAAGGATCCGCTATGACCCTGATATTTTCATTGACATCGCTCATGTATCTCAGAGGGATTCTCACCTGGTGCGATCCTTCTTCAAGTCCGATTGTCGCTGATCCGGCAAACCGATCACCCCAGAATACGGCTATTTCAACGGTTCTGCAGGAGATCACAGGCGCAG
>CAZUYF010000077.1:0-6248 GCA_964624675.1 uncultured bacterium | reverse complement strand
CGATATATGGGCTGCCCGAGATTCCGATATCCAGACCAGCAGTGGAATTAATGGTATTATAGAATCCATTGCGGAAGGGATTATCCTGGTACATGTGCCAGCCGTCATCGGTATAGTTGCCTTCACTCCAGTCGAAAAGGATTGCATAGCCTGAGTAGTCTATGTAGAGAACTTCAGGGGAACCGTCCATGTCAAGATCACAGATTGCTGGAGCGGCACATGCGATATCACGTGTCCAGGCGGGAAAGCCTTCCAGCATCGCTGAACCGGCCCCCGGATCATGCGCGCAGCAGAGCGAGGAAAAACCCGAGAAGACAGCCATTCCACGGGAATTCAATGATGTTGTCAAACCGATTACAGGTTGTGATTTAATATCCGTTCCGCCCCCCGGGATGATGGGATTGAAAGGGATAGGAGAACTCTGAAATACTTCTGAGCCATCAAGTAAATCCCATCCCAGAACAATCCCTTCTTTGTAATACAGCCCGCCATTCAAAGTGTAGACGACTTCAAGATCCGAGTCTCCGTCCAGATCGCCAATGGAAGGGCCCGGCATGTTGCCGCAATAGTCTCCGCCATTCATCCAGCCGGTTCTCCAGATGAATGTCAGATCTGCAGGATTGCTTTGAAGGCTGTATGCGAATACCCGTTTATACATACTGTTCAATACGTTGGTTTTGGCTGAACCAACTATATAATAGGTGCCGTTTTCCTCTGCAGCCGCCAGGGTTCCAAACGCTCTGGCGGTTTCGCCGTCAGTATCCAGTTCAGGGAGCTGATGCACAGATATCAGAACACTACCGTCTTCTTCAAAATCGACGATTTCAAGTGCAGTGCCAACGCCCGCTGAGCCCCAGGTTGTGACTATCAGCTCCTCGAACCCATCCTCATCGAAATCAACGGCTGCAGGAGCGCTGTAGAAACTCCCTCCCAGGGTAACAGGGAAGTCTGTACTGTAATTGACCCAGCTGTCATACACAGAATCGTACCGCCATACGTAAAGGTGCGGTAATTCTCCGTTGTGCCCCCTTGTTCTAAGAGCTATTTCCATGTACTTGCCGCTGTCCGCCTGGAAAAGAACGGGAGTTCCGGCAACAACCGGTGATGCTACCTGTTCATTCATCCCTGTGGTAGCTATCTCGTTAACCGTCCATAGCACGCCGGACATATCGTACAATAACACTGCCACATGTTCCTGGTTTTCCACGTCAATTTTCTTCTGACATGTGACCAGTATCTCCAGCCTGTCATCGCCATCGATATCACCGACCGCACAGCCCAGAAATCTGTCGAAATCGTAGTCAGGAGGAAGGCTCAATGTCTGATAGTTGCCGTTCCTGTCAATTATGTAAACCACTCCGAAAGAAGTAGCGACGATAATCTCGTTGGAACCATCCCGATCCAGATCGGCAATTGCAGGGCCTCCACCGGGTGATCCCAGCAGCTGAATTGGCCAGCCGCTGACTGCCGGACAGGTAGTGCTGATTGAAATTGTTTCCGATTCGCTTTCCCTGCCGATTGAATCTATTGCGGTAACCTCAATGAGATATTGTCTTCCAGGCAGGAGGTCTTCCAATGTAATCTGCTCTACCGGAACAGGAAGAGGATAAGCACGGTGCCGCTGCGTGCCGTCATTGTAATAGATATAGAATCCCGTTGAGCTGACCTGTCCTTCATGTTTCCAGACCAGACTGATGTAATCCTGGCCTGCGTCATATATCTGCAATTCGGTGGGGGGGTCGATCTGCTGCTCCCCGAGCTCAGCCACCAGCTCAACATCAATATGACGTGCGGTGAAATCACCGCCTTCGCTGCTCACTGTCAGATCGAACGAACACTCCCTGTATGCATCACTTAACCAGGGTGATTCTCTGCTCATCGGAGTTACGGTTAGAACGATCTGTCCCCTCAACGCGGCTACCTTGTTGGATTCTATGCCCGGGTAAGTAAGTGTGTTGACCAGGAAGGGCTCATATGGAAAAACACTTTCCACAGTAATTTCCAGGTTGTTTCCCTCTCCAAGACCGCAGTTTGCCAGAAACATATTACTGAGTGTTATTTCCGCAGTAACTCCACTGGAGTTGTCAGCAGTGGGATCAAGTACGGTAAGTGCATAGCCCTCGGAGTAGATAGTAAGGAACAGAGATGACTCCCACTGATAGATACAGCCGTCACCGTCAGAGTAAGAAAACGTCAGATTGAACTCAGCAGTTGAATAACTCTCTACATCCGCATTAATGGAAACTGTCATTGGATCCCCCGAAATCTCAGTCTGATCCTGACCGATATCGGGAATACTCACTTGATCATCAGAGATATTATCAATGTATTCGCCACCTGAAACCAGGTATAGTTCCGCAGTAACATTCTGCGCAGTGCAGCCCCCGCTGTTCAGAGCGGTAATGTAGATGTCAACTGTTTCTCCTGGATTTGCCGCGCCATCACCGCTGGCATCAACTGCAAAGCTTTCCATTGATACGATTGGAATGTCGGAGGGAAGGACATACATTCTTACCTGAGCGGGGATGTAGCTCGCAACAGTTGTTGCGTTTGAGTTGATTTCTCTGCGGTGTTTAACTGCAGTAATAACCAGATCCTGATCGTCGCCGCCATCGGCAATGCATACATCCTCGAATATCACCCGGCCCAGTTCGTCAGTCTCCTCAACCGAGAAAATCTCACCCTTCTTCCAGATGCAGACGGTGGCGTTTTCAACAGGATCAGAACCATCAGTGACAACAACTGGTATATCCCAGGGTACTCCCTCTCTCATGAATATCCTGGGAACGATCAGGAAAAGTTCTTCCGGGTCATCACGCCAGACGTATATAAGCGGTGAGCCGAGAAGGTTAAGCTGCAGAAATGAAATACCGTCATTATTCTTCGAACATCTATGAGCCTCTGCAAGGTAACTCAAAGGCCAATCGGAAGGCTGAATCCTGTGCTGGTCAGCAATGTATCCGGTATTGAACAGTGCATCGCAAAATGCGTAGTAAGTAACATTCTGATCAAACAAACCATATCTTGCATTGGCTATCATCGCTACCAGGCCGGAACTGGATGATGTTAACAGGCCGGCTTCGGCAAAACAGAAAGCACCGTCGAAGTGCCCGATATCGCAGCCAAGCGTCCAGAGAATCGAAGGTTCTTCAAAATTCTGCATTGTTGTGAAATCGGAATCCCACATGTACTGCCCGAGAGTATTCTTGCCTGCTGTAGCTAGCTTATGTACTTCCGAATGATCCGCGTGGATAATTAAACTGTATCCTTGATCGAATTCGTTCAGCGCTGTGCTTCGGCAAAGGTCTCCTGCGGGTAGTGAATGAGGAAAATAGAGCTCAGTGGGTTCATCAAGGTATTCAGGAATTGCTGACGATTCTCTCAGAAGAGAGTTCAGCCACATCATATCATCAGCCCCGGCCCCGGCCGTATCATTGGAGCCGATCAGCAGCAGTTTCCTTGCGAAGCCTTCCGGAAAATGCTCCGGCTGCTCGTAAAGCAGGAGTTTGGCGAAAAGTGAATCCACATCATCACCGTCGTTTACCGGCCATCTGCCTGCACAGAGATCAAGATAATTGTCGTAAAGCCCCACAATCCACATAGAACCTTCGTACGACCAGTCACCGTCCAGGTCGGCGTAGTAATCGTCTGAAGGCATCTGATAGATTGGAAAAGGATAGCAGTTGTAATTCCAGCCGTAACATTCTCTGACCGGTACAACTCCATTGTCACCTCCTAGAAGAACTGTCTGGATGCCCCATTCCTCATGAGCTTCGCGGAGGAAGTTACGGATTCGTTCCGGTGTGTCGCAGCCCGAGTAGAACTGATCTATCCATTCCACGGTTCGTACGACTGTGATGATGCCCTGGCATGTTCGATAGTCGGCGACCTGTTCGAAATTTTCAGCAAGGTCGTTGCTGGTAATGATCACCATATCGACACCGTCACCTGATGAGCCGGGAGATTGAGTGATGTTAAGTGGAGAAATTCGATCTTCGAAAGTCATGATAAGCGGCTGCCTGTAGAAGGTAATGTTTTCCGGGTTGGATACCAGGCAGAGAATGCCACGTTCGCGCATGGCAGCGCTCCATTCGGTCTCACGGTCCGGGACTATTCGTTCCGATTCTGATGGTCCCGTCTGAACGATCATTTGAATTGAAGTGAGGATCATCAGGGTGCTGTCAGCCGGGATGTACCTGACCGGTGTTCCGGTCAGAGAGGCAACCGAATAGCCCATGGCAGATCCCTGTCGCGACACCTCTATCGGATATGCAGGAAAAGGTATACATGAAGAGTAGACAGCAGGATCGGGAGAGATGAAGGTAGTATCTGTCATGAGACCTGTCTGCACCGGGTAGAGGAAATACTTGCCCGGAAGCGTGTCCCAGGTGACGGATACGATTTCAATAGTGTCGATACCGACATCAGGAGGTAGAAGAAAGGTTGAAACAGTGGAAGGTAATGAAGGGTAACCCACATTCTGAATTCCATGCATGGAGTTGGAAAAACCATCCAATGAGATCAGATGGTACTCAGTGCCCTCAACGATCATAGTATCGATTGATAAATCACTGAGCATTGCAGCAGGTTCAAATACAATGCCATCTGATGCAGTTCCCAGAATAGTGAAAATGATAAGTACTATCATAAAATCTTTCAACGTCTCCTTTTACACTGCAGGTTCACGCTAGAATCTAAAAGAGTCCTTTGGCCAGCGATAGTATAGCATCAAGACCAGAAACCCGATCCGTACGGAGGAGTTCCTTAAGTAAGTTCCCATCATCCCCTGATACCGCTGTTACATCGTCTTCCTTCTCAATAGTGCCCAGAGTTGCAGCAGCAACCGCGGGAAGCATCTTCTTGATCGTTTCTGTGTCTATTCCTGTTTTGCCTGAAACAAAACCGGCAACTTGCCGGCTTACGTCCTTGTTACCGAAAATGTGGCCGAGTATGCCATTTCCATCGACAACAGTCTCGCTGTTGCTGAGGGTTTCCGGATCATCCACGTATTCACGGTGATTGCCGGATCTGATTACATTAAGAAGAGATTCCAGACCGTTCCGATCGGCAGCATTCTGATCCAGTCCCTTTGATAATGCGGGTACAAGCAGACTTAGCACGCTTATGGCTTTATCGTCACTAAGACCAACCAGCTTTGCCAGTGCCTTAACAACTGCGCCCTTTCCTGCTCCAATAAGATCACCCAGCAAGCTCATTTTGCCCCCTTGATCCACCTGTTTATAAAAAGTCGCTTAATTACGCTGGAAAAACCAATATGAAGAATTGCATGACCATGTCAATTCAGAACAAATGCCGCACAATGATATCGGTGTATTACTTCGCATAGGCATTTGTCATCAGCCGCCAGGCATGCATTAGAGAATGAAAATTGGTATAAGGATACTAATTATAGATTTATTCAACTTGATTGGAATTGCAGATTATGAAACTACGCCGTGCTTTATGATGAATATTGACATATTGGTATTAATGTACTAGTTTAAGATCATAGTAAATTGAAAGAATACCCATCGAACTTACAAGGAGAGTAAAATGGGCAGGATCACAAGGAAGATAATCAGGATAGATGAGGAAAAATGTGACGGTTGCGGGATCTGCGCTGACGCATGTCACGAGGGAGCCATTCAGATAATCGATGGCAAGGCCAAACTTGTTAAGGATTCATATTGCGACGGTCTTGGAGATTGCATCGGTCCATGTCCTCAGGATGCTATAACAATTGAGGAGCGTTTCGCTGATGAGTACGATGAGGCTGCCGTACAGAAACACCTTGAGGAGCAGGATTCATCTTCAGCACCTGCGAAGCCTGTTGTATGCGCATGCCCCGGATCGGCAGTAAGAGAACTCACGCATCCTGCTGAGCCTGTAGAAGCAATCATTTCTGATGATGTACCTTCCCGTTTATCGACATGGCCGGTACAGATCACTCTTGTTCCTCCAAACGCGCCGTTCCTCAGCGACTCAGATCTTCTGATCGCCGCTGACTGTGTTCCCTTTGCGTTTCCAGACTTCCATAACCGCTTCATTAAAGGGAGGGTTGCTCTTGTGGGGTGTCCCAAACTTGATGATGCCGGATACTACACCGATAAGTTCACGGAGATTTTCAAAATGAACAGGATCAAATCCATAACGGTCGTTTACATGGAAGTCCCCTGCTGCGGCGGTCTTGTTCAGGTGGTGCACAAAGCCCTCATTCAGTCAGGGAAGCAGATCCCCCTTTCCTTCCT
>CAZUYF010000076.1:0-9268 GCA_964624675.1 uncultured bacterium | reverse complement strand
AGTCGCTCTGTGCTCTTCAATTCTATCTCTGAAGAGTTCCACGAATCTCACAACTTCTCCTTCGGGAATCCATTTGCCGTCAACCGCAGCCCTTTCCCTGTAGTGGAAAAGGTGGGGGGAGGTCATTCTTCCAGTTCTGAAGCCCAGGTGCCTTAGAATCTCGCAAAGAAGTGCTGTGGTGCTGCCCTTCCCGTTGCTGCCAACTATATGAACAGTTCTGAATTTCTCCTGAGGATCTCCTGCATCTTTCATGAGTTTTCTGACCCGGTCAAGACCGAATTTCATACCCATCCTGCGCCTGCCGAAGAGGTATTTTTCCACATCACTGTAATTCAACTGATGCAACCTCCCGGATAAAGGAAGCGAGGAAGGCTTCCTGCTTTTTTCTGACCTTTCCCTGTGATGAGAGAACTTCTTCATGGGTAACCACCGCTTCGGGGGAAGCGGCATTGGTTACAAGTGATAACGCTGCTACATCGAATCCTCGCGCCGAAAGAAGCAGTGCCTCTGGGACAGTTGACATGGATACTGTCGAAAAACAATTGCTCTTCAGAAACTTTATCTCTGCGGAAGTTTCGTAGGCAGGCCCGGAAACACAGGCAAAGACTCCCTCGCGCAAATGGGTTCCGGTTCTGCGGGCAGCTTTCCGGGCCACTTCTCTAAGCCTCTCCGAATACACTGATCTTCTTACTCTTCCACACGTACTATCCGGTACACATCCGGCGAAATTTACATGATCCCTGAACAGAACAGCATCACCGGGGCGGAGATCGGTATCGACAGCTCCGGAAGATGACGTGAGTATCCATGCTGTAACACCAAGATCTCCAAGCACGCCGGGCAATACGGATATCTCATCTCCAACATAACCCTGGTAATGGTGCCGACGGCCCAGCATGAATACGAACCTGCCGCAGCTGCTGAACGAGATCTTACCGGGATGCCCGGGAACTTCAGGGCTCGATTCTCCGAGTAATTCCTCATAACTGATCTCAAGTTCTGAGCCGAACTCCTGGGCAAGCCAGGATAACCCGGAGCCCAGAACCACTCCCACGGGGGGGATCATGGTACACCTGGTGAAAATTCTTTCAGCTATAGCTGAGGTGGTCCTGTCGGGCTGGATTGTTTTCCGAAACTCGACTCCGTTCTCCCCATCAGGGTAATAGTTTTCTATCAGACGCGTACGGTTGTAGTTGCTTTTCGTGTATAGAGTCAGGGCAGGCAGAGCGTTTTCCCGTACTTCTAGATAAGAAACCACAGCGCCGAGGCGACGCCCCCACGATTCGGCGGTTCGGAGAAGACAGGTTGCCTGTCCCTGTCTTCTTTTATCTTCATCTGCCGCCAGGTTTAGTATATGAAGCCCGGAAGCATCGAGTTGTGCGGTAATGTATCCAGCGACTCGACCATCCAGTCTTGAGGTCCATGTCCGAAAGGAAGGGGATTCAATACAGGCTGCAATGGTTTCCATATCCCATGGACAAGGGAATGATAGATTTTCGATATCCATTATGCCGGGGATATCAGCAATCGATGCAATACGGATCTCAGGGTACAATGCTGTTCACCTTTTCATTGAAACCACGGAGGTATACGGGAGCCGGATAATCATCGAAACCATACAGTTCAGCCTTAAATGAGCCCAGCATTGCAACAATTGAAGGTCGTGGAGTGTCCCAGAGTGGATGGGCCGTTCTGATATTATCGGAAAACGATATAACGTCTCTGCCGCTGCCCACCACAACAGCTTCATCCAGTTTGTTTATCATCTTTTCAATGTCGGAGACAGTGTAAACACCGGAAGGAACAATCTCAGCAGCCCCGAAAGAACTGCTTTCATAAACAGCAGCATAAACCTCTTTGTTTCTTGCAATCAAGCATGAAATAACAGGACAATCAGCCGTAACTGATGCAGCCAGGACTCTGAGTGTTTCTACGCTCACCGCGCCTATGCCCCATCCAGCAGACAATCCCTGGGCTGTGGCGATTCCGATTCGAAGCCCGGTGTAGGACCCCGGCCCTGAAGATACGGCAATTCCAGATATCTCTTCAGGATTCACTTCAGCCTGCTTCAGAAGTCTTGCAACACCTGGCAGGACTTTTTCCGAGTGCGTCGCCCTGACAGGGAAACATTCCTCCGACAGAAGTAATCCATCTTTCATTACTGCAACTCCGCCTGTTGCGGTGGTGGTCTCAATTCCAAGCCAGACTCCTGTCATCAATCTCCACCTCCCTCATCATCGGATCACCGGTAAAACCTATACTCACGAAGATTCCGTCCTTCAGAATGGCTGCATCCAGGCGCTCTGCCCATTCAACAATTATCGCGGCTTCGCTGTCAAGAGCATCGTAAATACCGTAGAACTCCATCTCTTCAGGAATTCCCTTCAGCCTGTACAGATCTATGTGATGGATTTCCAGGTCGACTGTGGTGTAAACAGCATCCACTATAAAGCTCGGGCTCGGGATACAGCCTTTTACTCCCAGTTCCCTGAGAACTGCCCTGGCGAAAACAGATTTTCCCGCACCCAGATCACCGGAGAGAAAAAGCCTGCTGCCGTGTCCCATGCGGGAGGCAATTCCACAGGCAAGCTTCTCCAGCGCAACCTGATCGATCATCTTATACTCTTGGGCTTCAGGATTATGCTGGGAACTATCATCTCCTCAAGAGAGACTCCGCCATGCTGGAAAGTATTTCTGAATTTGTGCATCTCTTCTCTGGGTACGTTCTGGAACATCATGAAATAATCCGATCTAGCAAAGAGATATCTCTTTGAAGGCGATTCGTCCGGTAAACCCCAATCAGCAGGATCCCTTGCGGTAATAACTGCCTTTGGATCGGCTGACATCGATTGTCCGAAGCGGAATCTAATGCTGCCTGAAACCCCTCTGCCCTTAATCCTTGTCTCGCGGGATGAAAAAACGGAACCGTGATCACTGGTGATCACAACAGTAGCCCCCCTTGCCGCAAGAGTATGGAATAAATCTTTCAGAAATGAGGATCTGAACCATGTCCCAGCCAGTTTTCTGAAGCTTGTTACATCTGGAGCGAGGTCCCTGATAAGATCAAGCTCTGACCTGCCATGGGTAAGATGATCGATGTAATTGACAATTACAGCGAGAAAACCATCCTTAAGAGATTTTGAGAGGGAATGTATCAGTGCCTCTCCCTCCCTTCTGGTGCTTATCTTTGCGTATTCCGGTTGGATATTCCTATTGCAGCCCAATCTTCTGAGCGCTTCGGTAAGGAAATAATGTTCATGCCTGTTTAATCCAGGTTCTCCATAATTCTCATCCCACTTATGCCTATGGAATCTCCAGATATCTCTTGGAAGAAGCCCTGCGAAAATGGAGTTTCTGCTGTAGGGTGTCGCTGATGGAAGCACTGTTAGCATGAAATCGGTCTCGATATGAAACCACTTCTCCAGAATGGGCGCCATTGTGAGCCACTGATCGTACCTCATGCAGTCTATTACCATCATAACAAGTTCATCTGAAGATTTCATCTGAGGAACCACTATCCGTTCAATATAGTTGTGCGACATGAGAGGAGAATCCGGGCCTGTATCGGATATCCAGTCTCGATACTTGAGTTCAACATGCTTTGAGAAACTAAGCTCCAGATCACTGAACCTGTTCTTGTCAACGCTCCTCATCTCGTCCGTTAGGGAACCGTCCGAGGCAACATCCTTCTCAACCCATGAACGGTAGATATTGACCCATTTCCTCCAGTCCATCTCGTGGTTCAGCATATCCATGACTCTGGTCGTCTGATCGGCTATCTCTCTGGCGGCTCTCTGGGTTCTAAGGCGGCTGCCCATAAGCAGCCTTTTTATTACAAGAAGAATCTGGCTTGGGTTCACAGGTTTTGTCAGATAATCATCAACCTCACCACCTATGGCGAGATCCATGAGTTCCTCTTCCTCACTCTGGGTAACCATGACGATAGGAAGTACATGATTGTTTTTACGGATCCGTGTTACGGTTTCCATTCCATCCATACCCACCATCATCTGATCCATAAGAACGATGTCCACCTGGTTTTCTCGAAGTACATCAAGTGCCTGTAGTCCGCTGTGCGCGGTAAGCACCTTGTAATTGTGCTTTTCAAGGAATCTTATATGACTTCTGAGATGCTGTATTTCATCATCAACCCACAGGACGGTAATCATTTAGCATCCTCCGAAATCGCGGGTAGCATTATTACAAAAGTGGATCCTTTCCCGGGTGAGCTGGCTTTCAGACGCAGGCTTCCATTATGGTACTGCTCTACAATACGCCTGCTCAGTGCAAGCCCCAGCCCCCATCCTCCCCGTCTTGTACTGAAACCCGATTTGAAAATCTTTTTCTGATCGGCAAATGGGATTCCCTTTCCATTGTCGGCTATTTCCACTTCAACCAGTCCCGACCCTTCCTGAATATCCCTTGTGCTTATCCTGATTATTCCGTCTCTTGTTTCCTTCAGAGCAGCTATTGAATTTTTCAGAAGATTTTCAATGACCCAGCTGAATAATACACTGTTAAGATCAATCAGATACTCGGATTTAAATTCAGTTTCCAGGTTCATATCATCAGCCAGAAAGCCTGGACGCCCGCAGAAATAGTGTACCGAATCAAGAATAACTGAATTGATCATACACTTCTCAAGCTTCGGCTTCTTACCCATCTGACCGTACCTGTTGGCTATCTGCTTCAATCTGTCGATATCGTTCTCGATGAACTCCAGAGCTTCTGCGAATTCTTTATCCGTCTCTGCCTCAGGTTTCTCCCTTAATAGTTCTATCCAGCCCATAAGGGATGACAGAGGAGTACTGATCTGGTGTGCCGTTTCCCTGGCAAAACCGATCCATGCAAGCTCTTTTTCCTTCTTTATTTCTATCCTGATAACGAAGAGAAAAAGGATAACGAGTATAAAAAAGACACCGAGTTCTATATACGGTACGAGCAGGAGTTCCTTAGCCAGTTCATCAGAACCGTAATGAAGATAACCAATGGTTTCGCCATAGGAGTCCGTTACTGGAACCGGGGCGTTCTCATTGTCAAGTTCCTCTGCAAGCAGTATCAGCGTTCTGAGATCCTCCTGGCTTATCGAGTCTGCAATCGCAATGCCGTTTACAACCTGGGGAACCATATCCGTATCGGAAAGAATGGTCGTATAATCAAGCCTTTCAACCAGATCTTTGAAGAGCCTCCTGGTTCTCTGGAAAAGTCTCTGCCGTTCCTCAATACCTTCCATGGTAACGAAATACCATTCGTTCACTGAACCGCATCCCTGACAGAATCTCGTTACGCTGGAATCCGATTCAAACCCGTATGCGGGTGTTGTTGAACCGCATCCTGAACAGACATACATCATACCAAGTTCTGCAAGCCTGCTCATGGGAACCTGCGCCCCGGCCCAGAACCATGCAATAGTTTCGTTTGCATCTGTCCTGGCTTCCCGCAGACGGGACACCAGGCTGTTACTGTAGTAGAAAAATACCCAGACAAGAACTATCACAACAAATAGAGGAAACAACCGGGTTCGTATGCTCCACATCTCAGTTATCTTCCACGACAGGCACTAAGAAACCCGCTCCAGATATGAAAATAGGTCTGTCACATTTTTTTTGTATGATCCATGATTCGATATCATGAACAGGTTCAATGCCCATTCCTTCCACAAGACTGTCAGGCAGATTGCTTGAAAGAGCAAGCTTCATCCTCTGCCTCAGACTCTTGAGCCGGACTATAGTATGATCACCAAGATCGTACTGATGTCTCTCGGGAGTTTTCCAGGATTCGTCCATGGATGTTATGAAGGCTTTTTCAAGATGATCAGCCCCGAGACCTTCACTGCATGAACTGACAAGAAGAAGAAAACCACCATCCTCAACAATCGAATTACAGTTGTAAATGGCTTTCTCGGACTGATAGAGGTTTATATCCAGAGGTTCTCCCGGATGAAGGATAACCACCGGGGATCTGTACGGAACGTTCACCGTTGACAGCAGCGCTGAAGCCTCGGAGGCTTCAAGGAAGGATCCACTGCACGTACCCGAGTAAAAATGCACAAGCATCCCACGGTAAACAACACCGTTCCCCTGCAGAATCTCCACTCTATCCTCCAGCATGGATAAGGCATCCATCATGTCTTCGTGTACAGGATTACCATCAAGCCTTCCCGGCAATGCCCCCTCCAGGCAGGCAAGGAAATGGTTCGTTACAATAGATTCCCTGGACGAAACGCCTGGCAGGAAGGATTTTCTTCCTCCAGTATATCCGGCAAAATAGTGAGGTTCGACGGAATTTACCGCTACTACCGGATTCCCATCGAAAAGCCACGGATCCATGCTGACCGGTGTACCGAGTTGAGTTCTGCCGATATAAACCATACTCCCCGAATCGCAGTCATTGTTCTTCCATTGAGCTTGGGGGAAGCAGCCACCGAGAAGGGTTGATTTCTCCTCCTGCGTAACCGGCCTGTGGGTTCCGGTTGCAAAGAGGATTCTAACTTTATCACCGAGAATTTCTTCCAGCGGTGCGATCATGGGAAAGGAAGCCGGTCTTGTGGCATCGTTAACTACAAGCGTTACAGCTTCACTGTTCCCGAACCTGACCAGGTCAGGCATGACATCAGTCCATACATCCTTAACCTGCTGCCCGGTCATGGGCTGCGGGGCAACGGGGCCGGAAATCTCTATTTCCTTCAATATTTCCGGAACGCTGATCTGCCGGCTCATTGTGCTTGTAATCTCCTGCCATCCCAGACAAACTCAGTTCCGGATATGTCCTGTACTCCGGTAAAGGAATTGAAATCGTCCTCATACGAAAATGTTCCCTCTCCCGAGAGGGAGCCCTCAGAATAGGAAAATGTAAGAATGTTACCTGTCAGGGTTCCCTCTAAGGTTCCCAGCGGATATTCTCCCGTAACGTTTTCGGAATCATCAATTACCAGTTCCAGTTGACCCATTGTAGTATCCCACAACCCCGCAGGATCAGCCGTTACAGAAACAGTTTCTACTGCCTCCTGCAGTTCTTCTGATATATCTGTTATCATCGGTTCTTCTGTTATTACAGTATCGGCTGTAACCTCAGTGGATAGGGAATCCACCGATTCCGGCTCCGGGTCACCGCCACAGGATACAAGCGTAGCGAGTAGAGCGATGAAGATCACTCTTGTTGCAGAAATGCGCATATAGAAACGTCCTTTCATTAATCAAACGATCCATCAGAGAATAGATAATAAGGTCCTGTTCCGTGCAAATGATTATAACCGCAGTAACAGCTATGGACACATGGAACATAAAAATATACACTATGCTTATCCAGCTATCACAAGGAGGGTATTTGTGTTCAGATCCCATCAAAACAAAAGAGGCCTGTTTCTTCTCATATTGATCGGTATTCTGCTCGTTCTCGCGTCTTCTGCTTTTGCTAGGGCCGGAGGTGGCGGAAGCTACGGTGGCTCGGGCGGTGGCGGAGGGGGAGGAGGAGGCGGAGCAGGATATATCCTCTACCTTCTTATCCGGCTTGCCATCCACAAACCACTCATAGGTGTACCACTTTTAATAGTAGTGATAATCCTTATGATAAAATTCGGAAAGAAAGCAAAGGGCGGATACGAAACACATACTATCACAAGAGCTGGAAAACTCAGAAAAGAGCAGGAACACCAGGAGATGCAGGACGCTCTGGATGCGCTGAAACAGAGAGATCCCGGGTTCTCGCCTGAGAGTTTTCTTCAAAAGGTAAACAGAGCTTTTATAGCTCTTCAGGAAGCCTGGTCGAATCAGGATCTTTCACCTGTGAATCAGTTCATATCCGACGGAATAGATGAACGGTTCAGCCTTCAGATTGAAATGCAGAAGGCTGAAGGATACAGAAACAGGATGGAGAACATAACGGTTCAGAGCTCCAGAATTGTTGGTGTTCTAAGTGATTCTCACTTCGATACGATTCACGTTGAAATTACTGCCAGTGCCGACGATACTGATGTTGACGTAAAGACAGGAAAGCGGATACGGAGGAACACCTCCGCACCGTTTACGGAGTACTGGAGTTTCCTCCGGAAACCCGGCGTCCAGACTCTTGAGGGAAAAGGTCTTGTAGAAGGGGTCTGCCCGAACTGCGGTGCTCCGATTGAACTCAGCGATACCGGTAAATGTGAGAACTGTGATTCTGTTCTCACAAGCGGCCAGTATGACTGGGTGCTTGCTGAAATAACTCAGTCGATCGAATGGAACATCGTATCCGATAAATCCCTCATTCCCGGCTTTGGGAATATGGAAACCATTGATCCTGGTTTCAACCTTCAGCACATCGAAGACAGAACATCCGTGATATTCTGGAGGTTGATAAAATCCTGGTTCACCAACGACGTTTCAAATGCAAGGAAGATTGCACTCCCTTCATTTCTTGAAGGTTTCGGAAGCCAGCTGTCCAATACCAGAAGTGATAACGACTGGCTCTTTTTCAAGGACGCAGCCGTAGGCACTGTAGAGGTTCAGAACATCATTCCGGGAACGAAGAACCGCATGGACAGGATCGAGATCCTCGTTAAATGGTCCGGTATAAATGCCAGGAGAAACGAAAGTGCAAAGGCACGGGTAACCGGAAGGAAGATCATAAGACCCCAGATATACACGCTGGTTCGCAAATTCGGCATAAGAACCGACGTTGACCAGAGCTTCAGATCATCTCACTGCCCCGGCTGCGGAGCGCCTTACGAAGGCGGCAGCACCGGTGAATGCGAATACTGCGGAAGACCTCTGAACGATGGAAGCCAGGACTGGGTGCTTGAATCCGTGCAGCGTTTCTCAGCCTCCAGAATAACAGCAAAAGCAATTGACGGAATAGAAAAGGCTGCCCTTATACCGCCTGAACTCCTTCTTTCAGCAATGGTCAAAGCCATGTACGTAGATGGTGAAGTGGATGAAAAGGAGATGAAAACCCTTTCATCCTTCGCTGAAAAACGGAACATAGCTGACGAACAACTGACAGAAATAATCAACACTGTGAAATCAGGACAGGATACTCTACCGGCCCCCAGCAACCAGAGAGAGGCCAGGGAAATACTGGCTGCCATGTCGCGGATGGTGCTGGCGGACGGTAAACTGACCGCTAGCGAGAAGAATCTTCTGCAGACTTTCGGAGATTCCCAGGGGCTGGTATGGGCGGACGTGAAGCTCATCATCTCCCAGCAGAAGGCTCAGCTCTACACAGAAGCAAAGAGGACGATTAAGGAGACTAAATAGACCAGGAATGGTGGTATGCCGATCAGCAGTAGTAT
>CAZUYF010000075.1:0-9342 GCA_964624675.1 uncultured bacterium | reverse complement strand
CATTGAGCAGGCTCCTTGAAACAGGGAAGATTATTAAATGTTTGATATCATCAAATCGGAAGACAATAGAAGAACAGTACTCTTCACCGAGTCAGCTGAAAATATAAGCGGGTTGTTCAGGAAAGTACGAAGGCAGATTTCCAAAGACCTTGAAATGCCCGGTTTCAGACCTGGAAAGGTTCCAAGGTCTATCATCGACAAACAGTATGGAAACATTATTCAGGCTGAAGTCGCGGACAGCGTACGGCAGGGATTTACTTCAAAACTTCTTGAGAAAGAGGATTGGATTCTTGATGATAACGATCCCAAAGGCAAGATAGAGCTGCCTGTTGATGGCAATGCTTACAGTTTTGAAATGATATTTTCTCTCTTTGAAACACCGCAGCCCGCAGGTACAGATGGCATCAAAATAGAGATACCTCCGCTAAATCTCGAAGACGCTATTGAGAAAACAATGGAATCATTCCGCGAAAAGATGATAAGCTTTGAAAAAGTTGACAGACCTGCAGGGGATGGGGATCTTGTTCTGCTTGAAGCCTGTCCCGCTGGAAACACGGAAGAATCACAGAAATTCAACGTTAGAATTGGAGAATCACAGATAGGTACCGGTTTTGACGAGCTGGTTACAGGGGCAGTTCCGGATCTTGAATTCTCGGCAAGGATGGACAGAGATGCTTCTGAAGAAGATCAACCACCCGTGCACAGATTTCGTGTAACCGAGGTGCAGCGTCCGGTTCTTCCCGATCTGGATGATGAATTCGCCGAAAAGGCTGCTGGCGTTAAAAGCCTGGAGGAACTCAGAGAAAAGATTGAGGAGAGTATCAGAGCCCGTTACGATCAGGAGATCGTATATCTCAAGGAAAGGTCAGTTATTGACAGCATCCTTTCAAGCAATCCCTTCGATCCGCCCGAGTATATGGTTGAGAATCTTACTCAGGACTACATAACCAGACTGGGGGAAGATGGCCCGGGGCAGGACACTACAGCCGCAGCTAAAGAGCTTGCACTGGACAAAGTGCGCGAATTTCTTATTCTCAGAGCCATAGCGGAAAAAGAAAAGATAGATATCAGCGACGACCTGATAGAGAAAGAAATCAGCTCAGAGGAATCGGAATCATCTGTCCGTGACAGGTTGAGGAATAAAAAAGCCATGGAACTAATTCTGGATCGTGCTGATATTACTGAAAAGGAACCTGAGAAAAACAGTGAGACTGAAGCTGACAGGCCGGATTCGTCATGGCGCTGGGTGAAGATTGAAGATGAAAAACGGGAAACCTGTGACGAAACAGCCGGGAAGGGAAAATCCTGATGTCATCAATAGTACCTTTTGTTGTAGAGCGCGAAGGGAACAGGGAAAGATCCTACGATATCTATTCCCGTCTCCTGAAAGAGCGCATAATATTCGTCGGTGATTCCCTCACTAACCAGTCTGCAAGCCTTATAGTCGCTCAGTTGCTGTTTCTTGAAGGTGAGGATGCCAAGAAGGATATTAACATGTACATAAGCAGCCCGGGAGGTCTGGTATCCTCGGGGCTGGCAATATACGACACGATGCAGTTCATAAAATCACCTATGGCAACATTCTGCATGGGTACAGCAGCCAGTATGGCTGCCGTTCTTCTGGCCGCGGGTGCTAAGGGTAAACGGAATATTCTTCCACATGCCAGAGTGATGATCCATCAGCCCATGGGCGGAGCTCAGGGACAGGCCAGTGATATAGAGATACAGGCGAGGGAGATCCTTAAACTCAGGGAGAAACTGAGTATTATTCTCTCCGAACACACGGGACAACCTCTTGATAGAATATCTCGGGATTCAGACAGGAATTTCTGGATGTCTGCCCAGGAAGCGGTTGATTACGGTATTGTAGACAACGTGCTTATATCCAGAAACTAACGGAGTAAAGTATGGCAAAAGAGAAAAAATGTTCTTTCTGCGGAAGACCGATAGGTGAGGTCAGACAGCTGATTCAGGGTCCGGGAGTGCATATCTGCGATGAGTGCATAAGGTACTGTGGTGAGCTTGTTGATTTTGAAGGTGATCATCAGCTGGAAATACCTGAACTGGTGCAGGATGAACTTCCCATACCCTCGGAGATCAAGGCACAGCTGGATGAGTACGTCGTCGGTCAGGAGCAGGCCAAGAAAGTACTTTCGGTTGCTGTTTACAATCACTACAAAAGGCTCAGAACCATCAGGGAATCCCCTGAAGTGGAACTTGAGAAGAGCAATATTCTTCTTATGGGACCTACAGGTGTTGGAAAAACCCTGCTCGCAAGGACACTTGCCAGAATTCTGGATGTTCCCTTTGCCATTGCCGACGCCACAACCCTGACCGAAGCAGGATACGTTGGTGAAGATGTCGAGAATATTCTTCTTCGCCTTCTTCAGGTGACCGATATGGATGTTGCAACCGCGCAGCAGGGAATTATCTACATTGATGAGATTGACAAGATCTCCAGGAAGTCGGAAAACCCATCCATTACCAGGGATGTCTCGGGTGAAGGCGTGCAGCAGGCTCTTCTTAAGATAATTGAGGGTACTGTTGCCAGCGTACCGCCACAGGGAGGAAGAAAACACCCATATCAGGACAATATTCTGGTTGATACCAGCAATATCCTGTTCATATGCGGGGGTGCGTTCAACGAGCTTGAAAAGCTGGTTGAAAAGCGCATTAAAAAAAGCGCAATTGGCTTCAACAGCGTTCTTGATCCGGTCAGCCTGTCGGAAACCAATATACTAACGCTAGTTGAATCCCATGATCTTGTTAAGTACGGCCTTGTACCGGAGCTTGTTGGAAGGCTGCCTGTACTGGTGGTACTCGATGATCTGGATATTGATGATCTTACAAAAGTGCTTACACAGCCGAAGAATGCGCTTGTACGCCAGTACCAGTACCTCATTGAACTTGAGGGAGTCGAGCTTGTGTTTCTGCCGGGGGCTCTTGAAGCGGTAGCTGCGATCGCCAAAAAAGCCGGAAGTGGAGCTCGAGGGCTCAGATCCGTGCTTGAAGGAATTCTTCTGGAACCGATGTACGATCTTCCAGACTTGAAGAACGTAAAGAAACTCGTAATCTCACCTGAAGTTGTCAGAGGGAAAGCACGACCGAAGATCGTTAAGACGAGGAAGAAGCAGGAATCCGGGAAAGCCGGCTGAAAATGGTCAGTTAATGTCCTCTCTGTTTATTAAGTTTCTGAGAAGTTGTCCGGGACCCGAATCCCTTCCGCAGGACGGGCTTCCGGAGATTTGCTTCGCCGGCAGGTCGAATGTGGGAAAATCCTCTCTCCTTAACAGACTCAGCGGGGATCATTCCGTTGCCAGGACAAGTTCCAGGCCAGGATGTACCCAGTTTCTGAACCTCTTCTCCGTATCAGGTGATTATTACATTGTTGATCTTCCCGGTTACGGTTATGCCCGTGCTCCCCGGAAGAACCGCACTGAATGGACGGGATGGATAGCTGCATATCTGATGGACAGAGTTCCATTGAGAGGTGTAGTACTCCTTATTGATGCAAGGCACCCCTGTCTGCCTAACGATATGGAGATGGTGGATTTTCTCAAGGAGAGAGGCAGACCCTATATCATTGCCCTGACGAAATCGGATAAACTTAAACGGGGGAAACTTGCATCATCCGTAGCAAAAGCAAAGAATATGGGGCCGGTTATACCAGTTTCGTCAATCACAGGCTCTGGTTTGCATGAGCTAAAGAAATGGATTTTCCAGGCAGTAGATTAAGAAATATTCCAAATCAGTGCATGGAAGGAATAGAATGCCAGCAACTATAATCATAGGACTTCAATGGGGCGATGAAGGCAAGGGAAAAATGGTGGATCATCTTGCTGAAAACGTCAATGCCGTTGCCAGGTTTTCAGGGGGAGCCAATGCGGGGCATACTATTGAAGCTGACGGACGCAGGATTGCGCTGCACCAGCTTCCAAGCGGATTGCTGCGGCCGGATGTACTCGGCATAATAGGATCCGCCTGTGTTCTCGATCCGGTTGCCCTTGTAGATGAAATTGAATCAATTGAAAAAGAAGGTTTTTCCGTTGCGGACAGGCTTTCGATATCCGGAAAGGTGCACCTTGTTCATCCGGCAGGCAGGTATATTGAGAATATCAATGAGATGAGGCTCGGGAAAGCTGCAGTCGGAACAACAAAACGTGGAATAGGTCCCACTTATGTGCGCAAATTCATGCGGAAAGGAATCAGACTTGAGGATGCAGCCGTACCTGAGATATTTCTTGATAAATCTGCTGTCATCACCAAAGAATGCATAGAACAGCTTGCCCTTTCAGCGGAACTCGCCGAATCTCTGCGGGAAGAAGTTGATGTGTTCAACCGCGAGTCTATCAAGCTTGTTGATCGCGCAATGGATGTATCAATGGTAATCGCCAGAATACTGGCATCCGAAGGCTCGATTCTTGCCGAGGGCGCACAGGGATCCCTTCTTGATCCTGATCACGGAACTTACCCATTTGTTACTTGCGGATCCTGTGTGTCGGGAGCGGCCTGCGTCAGTCTTGGCATAGGCCCGGTTATGATAGATGAGGTGGTTGGTGTTGTGAAGGCTTACAGCACCAGAGTCGGGAACGGCCCCTTTCCCACAGAGCTGACCGGTCCTCTTGGCGAGAGGATAAGGGAACAGGGAAATGAATATGGAGCTACCACCGGAAGACCCCGCAGGTGCGGATGGTTCGATGCGGTTCTGGCGAACTATACCGCCAGGATTAACGGGTGCACCTGGACAACAATCACTCTTCTCGATGTCCTCAGCGGCATTCCTGAACTGAAAGTCTGTAAGAAATACGAACTTGACCCGGAGATCGATCTTACGCTCTTTGAAACAGGGGTAAGGCTTGGGAAACACATTCCTGTATATGAAACCCTGCCTGGTTGGGAGGAGGATATCAAGGGAGAGCGGGAATGGGATGCACTACCGGAGAATGCCAGAAATTACGTGCTGTTCATCGAAAAACTCACTGGTGTGCATGTTAAAGCCATCTCAACAGGACCTGCCAGGGAGGATCTGATCTGGAGAAATTAACCCCGGGTTTTGAACTTTTCGATACCCATTGCCACCTCTGTGATGAGCGCTTCACCGATGATCTTGACAGGGTGCTTGCCTCGGCGGCGGAATCAGGTGTAACCGGATTTATGGTTCCCGGTATATCACTGGAAAGCAGCCTGAAGGCGGCTTTCCTGTCCGAAACTCGAGCCGGCGTATACGCTTCGGCGGGAATTCATCCAAACGAATTCGATCCTGATTTTCCGGACAATCCTGCTGATATATCTGAAATTCTTCTCCGGCCACGGGTGATAGCTGTGGGAGAAACAGGGCTGGATCTATACCGGGAAAGGACTTCAGCTGAGCTTCAGATCAAGATGTTTAAGAAGCATATCAGGCTTGCTGAAGCATTTGGATTAACGCTTATAGTTCATTCGAGGAATGCAGAGAGGGAGGTTCTTGATGTTCTGGGCGATGATGTTGCCGTCCCGGTCATAATGCACTGCTATACAGGTCCATATGACGTTGCGCTGGAGGCTGTCAGCAGGGGGTACTACATAGGATTTGCGGGGCCTTTGACTTTTAAAAAGAACGATCAATTGAGAGATCTTGCCCGATCACTACCGCCGGACAGAATTCTGATTGAAACGGATGCTCCCTATCTGTCTCCTGAGCCCCACCGGGGTAAACGGAACGAACCTTCCAATGTTAAGTACATAGCCGATACCATTATAAAAATATGGGACAGGGATGCTTCGATGACTGCGGTAACGCTTATGAAGAATTCCATGGAAGCGTTGCAGTTGGGACCCGCCCGAAGAACTGACCTTGTATACTTGTTGTATGGGAATATTTATATGAACATTACTGGCAGGTGTGCAAATCGATGCAGGTTCTGCATTAAAGATAGAGCAGATGGTATCGGACATTATTACCTGAAACATCACCGAGAGCCCCTCGAGGCGAGACTTGAATCCATTATAGAGTCGCTCAGCCCCTGCATGGGCGAAGAGCTTGTCTTCTGTGGGTACGGCGAGCCAACCATGAGACCTGAACTTCTCAAGAAGCTTGCCCGAAGTGCTTCCGAAAGGGGTTTTCCCGTAAGGCTGAATACAAACGGAACCTGCCTCTCGTGGTTATCCCCTTCCGAAACCGCTTCACTTCTCGAACCCTTTGATTCTGTAAGTGTCAGTCTGAACGCTTCCTGTAGAGAGGAATACAATGCTGTCTGCCGTCCTCTGGATGGAAACGCATGGGACAGGCTGCTGGAGTTCATAGAACTGGCGGGAAGAGCTGCTTCGGTCAGACTCACCGCTGTGAAATATTCGGGTGCTTCCATGGAATCGGTGAAGAAACTGGCGAAGAATCTGAATTTGCCGCTTCGGATAAGAGGATAATGCTGATAACAGACCTGAAAAGATATTTAAACAAAACAGGGTTCTATCCGAACAGGAACCTTGGACAGAATTTTCTCATCAATTCTTCCATAGCATCAAAAATCGCCGCTGAAATAACCGGACAGGGCAGTGTTCTGGAGATAGGACCCGGATTCGGTTCTCTGACCGAAAAGCTTATGGAGCGATCCGAATCACTATCTGTGGTGGAGATTTCAGGCAGAATGGCTTCGTTCCTTCAACGGAGGTTCAGCGATGAACAGCTGAACGTCATTCGAGCCGATTTTCTCAAGGTGGATCCTTCGGAATTGCCGGGGTATCCATTCACAACCATTGTCGGCAATCTTCCTTATTGCATATCCTCTCCCATTATCTTTCGAATGATCGAACAGAGTTTCAGACATGTTCAGAAAGCTGTCATTATGCTGCAGAGGGAGGTAGCCATTAGATTATCAACCCTTGACGGCGGCAAGGATTACGGTAAGCTTTCACTGCAGATTTGGCCGATTTTCACTGTAGAGAACCTTATTGATGTTTCAGCGGAGGATTTTTATCCCGTTCCAAGAGTTCTTTCCAGGGTAGTTGTTCTGAATCGCCGAAGCAGACCCCTGATTCCGCAAGAGCTTTATGGTAGATTCAGAAGGATTGTTAAAGTGTCGTTCGCTATGAGGAGGAAAACCATTTTTAACAACCTTAAACCGCTTCTGGGAAAGGATGGGGCTCTGGAACTCCTTGAGATATGCGATATCGACCCCTCCTTCAGAGCTGAACAGCTTCCTCCTGACCGGTTCATAAAGATGGCGGAGGCTATGCCTTGAAGAAATCACTGATACTTCTTGCATTCATCTTCGCAAGCCTCAAAGCAGTCACCATCGGTTACGATATCTCGCTGGATCAGGTCAAGGATAGAATCTCTCTCATAAATTCTCTCTCTCTCTATCAGCAGCTGACATCAAGGATTTCACTTAACGCGAATGCCTCTTTCAATGCCCAGAAGAATAAGGATCTCAACAGATTCATAGACTCCAGGAATGGTACCGCAAACCTGACATTTACTCCTTTCAACGGGATTGAACTGGGGATAAATATCTCAAGGAATATCAGCTCCGAGGAGAAGAACAATGAATTGATCAGGGATCAGCTGAGTAACACTACATCGGGACAGATTCGATATTCACCGGCATCATGGCTTACGGTAAATATCGGGCTGGGCTCTCACTTTATAGATTACATGAATCCCTCAGGAGACAGCACTATAACAGGTCATGATCAGGGTGGTGTGACGAACGTTGATATCTCCATGAACAGAACTGTCTTTCCGGGGATGAGCGGAAGTATTACATTCGGAGAGCACAGAACCCTTGGATACCAGCAGGATACCGGAAACGATAATCTTTCCTTGAGAATGAGCTACGATTTCCCGCGGATTTACGGAGGCGGAAGTCTTAACGCTCAGGTCAGGGCATCAAAGCTGTTTACAACGTACAATGATTCCAACAGAACACAGAGACAGGACGATTGGTCCAGCAGTCTGGCTCTGGTTGTTCCCACCCCCTTTGAGATGCTTTCCATGGAAGTTTCAACCGCCTGGGATTTTTCTGACAGGTTTTACGAATACGCTGATCCTGATTCAGGGAGCAGCGAGGGTGATGTCCTTGACAGGCAGCAGAGATACAGGGATATATCATCCTCCCTCAGATACCAGATAATTGACAATCTGAGCCTGAATATGACCCTTTCCAGAAACATCCTCCGTGTCGATCAGAAGAGAACCGCGATCGGGGAATCAGAACTGTTCAATACGTATTACATTGATGATGACAGATTGTTCAGAGCCAGTCTCGACTACAGTCCCGGAACAAGCAAAGTTTCGTTTAACAGGACAATTCAGCTTTTGAAACGTGATACATACGGCACGTGGACGGAATGGGGTATCGAACATACAGACAATTTTGATTATGATCAGCTCAGAGAGGTTCTGTCTCTCAGCGCGGAAATACCTCTTGGCAGCCGAATCGTACTCAAGACTGTCATTCAGGGTCAGAGCAGGGAGATTCTCTACATCATGTCCGAGCAGTCAGGCAACAGTAAGAGGTCTTCTACCTACAGTATTGAACCGAGTTTCACCTACAATGCCGGAAGCGACTGGACGCTTCAGCAATCGGTTCAGATCAGTGCCGATTATACGACATTCCTGTTTCCTGAATGTTCAACAGCAGGGTCGGATCTGCTCTTCAGAAGGATAACTACGAATAGTGCATTTCAGAGAGTCTCCCAGGACAGCACTACGCTGGGCCTGAATCACCTCTTCCGTTTTCAGGATCAGGGCAGCTACGAAGGAGCCGTTTTTCAGAGATCCGAGGAGGTTATCGGCAACACTGTCAAAATCAATCTAGGTTTTCATGTGGGGGGTGACATAGGTCTTACTCCAAGTTACGCGTGGGAGTATCAGAAAAGGAATTATCTTGCTCAGAGTATACCTTCACGGGTCGAGCATATACACCATGTGGGCTTGCGCACACGAATGTTCCTGGACAACGGGACTCTTTCTCTTAATGTGACCCGTTCCTTTTATTCGAGAGATGACCGACAAAGTTACTGGAAGGCTACCGTTGGCCTTAATTATCAGTTCTAGGCAGGGGGAAATATGAGAAAGCGATTCATCTTCATTCTGTGTCTCCTGGCACTTTCAACTGTCCTTTCATGTTCTTTCTTCGAACCACGGGATCCGGCAAAACCTGATCCGAATAGTGAGATCCCCTGGCAGCAGCCGTACGCCCCTGAAACTGTTGTTATTAACCTTGAAAACGCAATGGAAGGAAGATCTATCGCCCAGACCATGGCATGCTGCGACTCGTCCTATATGTTTATTGCCGACGGGGCGGATATAGCAGAATTCGGCGGCTCCTGGGATTTCAGCGACTGGGATTACAACGTTGAACA
>CAZUYF010000074.1:0-9753 GCA_964624675.1 uncultured bacterium | reverse complement strand
CCCGGAGCAGTGCAGCTCCAGAAATATGTGGATGATCCCGCAGGGAGCGAGGAGCATTTTGCCTTAATGATGCGGAATGGTAAACCGGATAATTCCGCCAGACCAGTCTGCCACAGCTGCGAAAACTTCTCCATGTTTGATTCAGACATACACTTCGGCTATCTGGGACTCTCCGAAAAGGAAGTCCTTGTTATTCCAGGAAGCGAAAAAGGATCGGAACTGCTTGAAGGACTTGGTCTGAATCCCGCGGAGGATCTGTCAGACTGGGAAAAGGGTATTGACGAACTTAAAGCGGAGAGGGAAAAAGCCAGAAAAAGTGCTTTTGAAGAAACAGGAGAACAACTTCGTGGTTTCGGCGGATTGCTGTCAGTATTCGCTAATTGTATCGGATGTCATAACTGTCAGAGTGCCTGTCCTATATGCTACTGCAGGCTCTGTTACTTCGACTCGGAAACAGCGGAGCAGAATCCGGACGCGCTGATAATTGCTGCTTCAAAACGAGGCGGGATCTCCCTTCCGGAGGACAGGATCATGTTCCATGTTGGAAGGATGACGCATATGAGTCTATCCTGTGTTTCCTGCGGACAGTGTTCCGATGCCTGTCCGGTTTCCATACCGGTCGCAGAGGTATTCAGTTTTGTGGCAGACCGTACACAGAACACATTCGAGTACACCGCCGGGCGGAATGACGGTGACCCTCTGCCTCTTCGGCAGTTCAGAAAATCGGAATTGCCTGGAATACACGAACTTGTGAAAAACGCTGAAGCGGAGGCTTCGTCTCATGAGTAGTATAATCATCGACACAAGCGCCTCCAGAGGAGTAACCGGACTTCTTAGATTTCTTCTCGAGAGTGGAAAGATCGATGCCGCTCTGACAATGAGGAAAATTCCCGAAAACAATTCCTACGATCTCGCATTGATAACGGACGCTTCAAATCTTGATGAGGCTGTACCCCTCATACCCGTCATGACGGTTAACGCCGGGCAGGCTCTTGCTTCCGTCTCAAATTCCAGGAAGAAGATAGCAGTTGTTCTGAAGCCGTGCGAACTGAGGGCTTTTGTAGAGCTGGTGAAACGTGAGCAGGGATCATTCGAGAATCTGCTGGTGATATCCCATACGTGCGGAGGTGTTTTCCCCCTTGATCTGGCAGTAGAGGGGCAGATCGAAGAATTATTACCCAAGTACAAAAAGAACATCCTGAACGGTGAAATACCCGTTCTTGCAAGAGATACATGCAGAGCATGTGAACATTTTATTCCGATGAATGCGGACATCACGGTATCGGTAATAGGTGAATGCGAACCGGGGAAAGAATGTGTGATGTATCTGAATACAGCCAGAGCCGAGGAGTTTACCGCTGGATTTGAATGTGAGCGAAGCGAACAGAAATTCGATCCATCCGTACTCCAGAAAACGATGGATACGCGCCTGCTTGAAAAAGAGAAGCTTTTTGGATCAATAACGGAAGATGGCCCGGGTCTTGATCGGTTGCTGGACACGTTCGGGAAATGTGTCGGATGTCACGGGTGCAGCAGTGTGTGTCCTATCTGTTACTGTCTTCTCTGCGATTTTGAATCGGCTAATTTCGATTACAATCTGCCCTATTTTGAAGAACACCTTTCCCGAAGGTCCGCATTGCGTCTGCCGCCGGATACTATCTTATTCCATCTTGGAAGACTGACGCATATGAGTTTTTCCTGCGTCGGATGCGGAATGTGCTCCGATGTATGCCCCGTAGATATCCCGGTCGCGGCGATATTCAAAAAAACGGGAGAAAAGACAGCTGCGATTTTTGATTACGTGCCTGGAAGAGATGTTGAAGAATCGATACCGGTAATGATTTACAAAGAGGAGGAATTATCAGATCTCGGATAGTTTTTATCGAAGATAAAGCTGTCCGGCTGTTTTGAGTACGATATGAAGAAAGAATTCACACCAAGGATTACGAGCTTCCTGTGCAAGTGGTGTACGTATACTGGAGCTGACCTCGCGGGTACAGCCAGATTGCAGTACCCAACTTCTATAATTCCCATTCAGGTGATGTGTTCGAGCAGGGTTGATCCTGTATTTCTAATCAAGGCCTTTCTAAGCGGTTCCGACGGCGTTCTGATAGGTGGTTGTCATCCGGGGGACTGTCATTATGAGACTGGAAACTACCATGCCAGAAGAAGATTCGCGATCGTAAAAAGTGTGTTTGAATCCCTCGGACTTGAATCACAACGGCTGAAGCTTTCCTGGATATCCGCTTCGGAGGGACCAAAATTCGCCCGTGTGGCGAACGAGTACACAGAGGAGATTATGGCGCTGGGAGAGAACCCAACAAGGAAGAGCATATTTCTGTGAAGAATAAAAATAACTCGGTTCTTGTTCTGGGTGCGGGGATTGCCGGAATACAGGCATCTCTGGACCTTGCTGAGATGGGTGCCAGGGTCCACCTGGTTGAAGATACACCCACTATAGGCGGCAGAATGCCTCAGCTGGACAAGACATTCCCAACAAACGACTGCTCGATGTGTATTTTATCACCCAAAATGAGCGAGTGCGTAAGACACCCGTTTATTACTCTGCATATCATGTCGAGCCTCAAAGATATCTCCGGCACTCCGGGTGATTTTATCTGCACCGTAATCGAACGGGCCAAATATGTTGACCCGGTGAAATGCGTCTCCTGCGGTCTCTGTGAGGAAAAATGTCCGGTTAAGATAGAAGATGAATTCGATATGGGGCTCCGGAAAACAAAGGCCATATCGCGGTACTTCCTACAGAGCATTCCATCCGAATACACGATCAACAAGAATCATTGCCTTTTCCTTACCAAGGGTGTGTGCAGACTTTGTGAGAAGGTCTGCCCTACCGGCGCTATCAATTTTGAAGACAAAGACAAAGAAATTAAACTCCATGTGGGAGCCGTTATTCTCGCTACCGGTATCGATCCGTTTGATCCTATCGGCTTCGGGCAATTCGGATATCATCGCTACAGCAACGTTGTCACCTCACTCGAATTCGAGCGTATGCTTTCCGCATCCGGACCATTTGGCGGGCATGTTGAAAGAGCTTCCGATGGAGTCCCTCCGAGAAGGCTGGCTTTTATCCAGTGTGTGGGTTCTCGGGACATCAGTATTGACAGGAACTATTGCTCATCAGCCTGCTGCATGTTCGCTATAAAGCAGTCGATCATAGCGAAGGAGCACAGTAAAGACCTGGAAGCCACAATTTTCTATATGGATATCAGGGCTTTCGGCAAGGATTTCGACAAGTATTACGATAAGGCTGAAAACCAGTACGGTGTACAATTCAAGCGATCCAAGATATCTGAAATCAAGGAACTGTCCGATGGCAGTCTGGATCTAAAATACACGTACGAGAACGGTGACTTGCAGCATGAAACCTTTGATATGGTCGTACTCTCCATAGGTCTTCAGCCCCGCCGGGAAATCCGTAAACTGTCGGAAAATCTCGATATCAGACTTAACAAATTCGATTTCTGTCAGACGGACACATTTCACCCTCTGAAAACTTCAAGAGAAGGAGTGTTCGTGTGCGGAGCGATGAACAGCCCGAAGGATATTCCCGAGTCGGTAATCTCGGCATCCGGCGCTGTCGCGAATGCTGTAAGCTTACTTGAACTTGAACGATACACCCCCTCCTTCGGCTCCGAAGATATAAAAGAGAAAGATGTTACAGGAGAACGTCCGAGGGTAGGAGTATTCGTGTGTCACTGCGGCATAAATATCGCCGGTGTTGTTGATGTAAAAAATGTTGCTGCATTCGCGAGTCATCTGGAAAACGTTGAGCATTCCGAGGATGTAATGTACGCATGTTCAACCGACTGTCTTGAAACGATCAAGCAGCGTATTGAGGAGCACGATCTGAACAGAGTGGTCGTTGCCGCCTGTACACCCAGAACCCATGAACCTCTTTTCCGGGACACGATAAGCGAGGCAGGGCTGAATCCTTACCTTTTCGAGATGGCGAATATTCGTGACCAGTGTTCCTGGGCTCACATGAACGAGCCGGAAATGGCTACCGAGAAATCGAAAGATCTCGTTGAAATGGGTGTCAGCAAAGCACGGGGGCTTGTACCGCTGCAAAGACTTCCCATCGATATCGATCCCGAAGCCCTTGTCATCGGAGGCGGTTTGTCAGGTATGACGGCAGCTCTCTCAATTGCTGATGCGGGACATGATGTCTATCTGATCGAGCGCGAGGATGTTCTTGGCGGAAACATGCGGGATATCTTCTTCAACTTCGACGATAGCGACCCGCAGCAGTTCCTTGCTGAAACTATCGAAAGAGTAGAGAACCATGACAGGATCAGAGTCCTGTTGAATGGCACAATAGAGGAGATAGCCGGATATGTAGGCAATTTCCGAACTGTTCTTACGAGCAGCTCGGGCGAACGGGAAGAACTGACTCACGGAGCCGTTATCGTGGCGACCGGCGGCAATGAACATAAAACAACGGAATATCTCTACGGCGAATCATCAAGAGTAGTTACTCAGAAGGAATTCGAGAGGATGCTTCACGGAGAGGAATTCCCTGCAGGGAAACTTAGAGAAGTGGTAATGGTACAGTGCGTCGGATCAAGGGAAGAAGGGCGGATGTACTGCAGCCGCATCTGCTGCTCGAAGGCGGTAAAGAACGCGCTGGAACTCAGGAAAAGAAAATCCAGGGTGAATATCTACTTCGCTTATCGTGACATAAGAACGTACGGATTCGCCGAGGAGTACTATTCTGAACTTCGCGACAGGGGAGCGCTGTTCTTCAGATACACTCCCGATAACAAACCGAACGTTTTGAAGATCCGTCCCGATGATCCTGACAGCAGGATCAGAGTAACGGTATTCGATCCGGTTCTCGAGAAAGATGTGGTAATAGACGCTGACCTGCTCGTTCTTGCAACGGCTATCGACGCCCCGGAGGAGAATCAGGATCTTGCCAGAATGCTCAAGGTTCCTCTCAACTCCGACGGTCTCTTCCTTGAGGCGCACGTTAAATTGCGCCCTGTCGATTTCGCGACAGAGGGAATTTTCGTATGCGGACTGGCCCACGGCCCGAAGGATATGAGCGAATCGCTTGCTCAGGCAAAAGCAGCCGGAAGCAGAGCTCTTACCTTCCTGAAGAAAAAATCCATTCTGGCGGAGGGAACTATTGCCGAGGTCAGGACAGACAGATGTTCAGGATGCGGATACTGCGAGGAAGTATGCGCTTATACCGCTATAGAAGTTGATCCGGAAGAGGGCGTGGCTGTAGTTAACGATGCCCTCTGCAAGGGGTGCGGAGCCTGTGTCTCTTCCTGCAGATGCGGAGCCCTTGATCTTCGCGGGTTCACTAATCAACAGCTTTTCTCCGTATTCGATTCGCTTGAAATAGAAGCTTCGGAAGGATTATGATGAGTGAATGGCAGCCTAAAATTCTTGCCATCCTTTGCAACTGGTGCTCGTACGCGGGCGCTGATCTGGCCGGCGTATCGAGAATGCAGTACCCTCCTAATATCAGGGTTGTCAGAGTTCCCTGCTCGGGGCGCGTGGATCCTCTGTTCATTATGAAGAGCCTCCAGTCCGGATTCGACGGCGTACTGGTTTCTGGATGCCACCCCGGAGACTGCCATTACATATCAGGGAATTATATAGCGCGCAGAAAATTTGCCGTACTGAAGCCTCTTCTTGAATTCATAGGTATAGAACCGGACAGGGTTCAGTTCTCATGGATATCGGCAGGTGAAGGTGAAAGATTCGCCACTGTGGTAACTAAGATAACTGAAGATGTCAGAAAACTCGGACCTTCGACGAGGCTGGTGAAGAAACCATGACAACAGCAAATGACCTTCGCAATGCCATAAAGGAACTGTTAGCTGAAAAAAAGATCGATCTCTTCATAGGATGGGAGAAGGGATCGCTGCCTTTGTCCGCAACCCCTTTGTTTATTACTTCTGAGGATGAGGCGGATAGGGCTGTTTTCGATATTACCTGCGGGAACAATCTCTCGGTCTATTTTACGAAGGATAAAAAACAGTTCGCTGATAAAAAGGTTGGTATCGCGGTCAAAGGCTGTGACGCCCGTTCGGTTGTTCTGAATATTCTGGAAAAACAGATCGATCGAGAGAATGTCGTAATTGTCGGAGTACCATGTCATGGTGTGCTTGATAAAAAGAAGGTACTCGCAAAGACGGACGGAAGAGAGGTTCTCGAACTGACCGATAACGGAGACACCATTTCTATTAAAGGAAATGGATACGAACTTTCGATCGACAGGAACGAGATATTGAGTTCTTCATGTCTTTCCTGCATTTACCCTGACGCGCAGGAGTATGATATCTTCATTGGTGATTCCAGGGGTGAAATTCCGAATAAAAACAGGCTGAAGGAAATAAAGGAGTTCGAGGCTATGTCCACGGCAGAACGATGGAACAGTACTCGAGCGGAGTACGAGAAATGCATTCGCTGCTACGCATGCAGGAACGTATGTCCTTCGTGTTACTGCAACGTCTGCTTCGTAGATCAGAACGATCCGGGGTGGATAGGTAATACATGCGACTTCACGGATTCAATGGTTTTCCATATCATAAGGAACCTTCATGTTTCTGGAAGATGCGTAGAATGCGGAGCCTGCGAGAGGGCCTGCCCGATGGATATAAACCTTCTGCTTCTCAACAGGAAAGTCGCGATGGAAGTCAAAGACAGATTCGGTGACATCGCCGGCCTTGATATCAACGGAAAGCCCGCAATGGTTGATTTCAGGGAAGACGAAAAACAAGATTTTATAATGGGGTAATGAACATGGTCAGGCTGGATAAACAGAATCTGGATAATTTCATCCGTGAGCTTTCAGCGGAGTATTCTGTCTACGCTCCGGTAAATGTGGGAGGAAAAACCGAATTCGTCCCGGTGGAGTCAGGCGATGAGATCGAGCTCACCCGTCCCGTGACCGATATGTCCCCGAAAGGTATTTTCTTTCCACATGCAGAAGTGCTCTTCGAGTACGACGAAGATGGAGTCAGGGAAGCGCAGACATCTCACAGACCAATCGCTGTATGGGGAATGAGAAGCTGTGACGCGCGGAGTCTTGTAATGCTTGACAGGGTATTCGGAAGCGCGATACAAATGCCGGACGATGAGAAATTCCAGGATCCTTACTGGAAAGAGAAGTACGACAGTTCGCTGATATTCGGTCTCGCCTGCAATGAACCGCTGCAAACATGCTTCTGCAACTGGTTCGGCGGCGGGCCGTATAACAAAGACGGAATGGATGCGTTCGTCGTTGATGCCGGGGATGTCTACCTGATAGAACCGGTGAGTGATAAGGGCATCGAAATTATCGGAAAATTATCCTGTTTTACGGATGCCGTGGAAGAGGATGAAGTTCTTGCAGCAAAGCTGGCCTCAGACGCGGAATCCATGATGACCGCGCCGATTGATACGAACGGGCTTGGAGATAAACTGACTGCTCTGTTCGACGACCCGATATGGGGAGAGATCAGCGCGAAATGCGTTAATTGCGGCGCATGTACCTTCAGCTGTCCCACATGTCACTGTTTTGATGTGCAGGATGAGGGTAAGAGAAAAAAGGGCAAACGGGTACGTATCTGGGATTCATGCATGTTCCCGATTTTTACAATGGAAGCATCCGGGCATAATCCAAGGGCTCTATCGAGTGAGCGTGTCAGGCAGCGAGTCATGCACAAGTACAGTTACTACCCGGAGAAATATGGAGAAATTCTCTGCACAGGCTGCGGGCGATGCGTCATGGTCTGTCCCGTAAATCTTGATATAAGAGAAACGCTTAAAAAGATTCTCAAATACAAAGAACAGGTTATGTAAATGGCTAATCCATACATTCCGATAAAGATGAAGGTTCAGCGGATCGAAACTGAAGATCCGGACAGAACGCTGCGAACCTACGATTTAACCTTTATGAATGAATCGGAAAAAGAAGCGTTCAAATATCTGCCGGGCCAGTTCTGTGAAATATCGATACTTGCAAAGGGTGAATCACCGTTCGGTATTGCTTCCTCACCCACCGAAGATGATTACCTGCGTTTTACTGTTAACAGAACAGGTTCGGTGACCAACGATATTCATTACCTCAGAAACGGTGATATTGTCGGTATGAGAGGCCCTCTGGGCAACTGGTACCCTGTGGATGATATGAAGGGTATGAATGTCCTGATAGTAGGCGGCGGTTTTGCTTTCACGACACTTCGATCCCTTCTGATATACCTTCTCGATTCAAGGGACGATTATAAGAATATTACGGTTATCTACGGAGCGCGAAATCCGGATCTGTTCATCTACAAAGACGAGATAAAAATCTGGAAACAGAGAGATGATATCCAGTTTCATCTTACAATAGATAAACCCGTGGATGGCTGGAACGACAGAACCGGATTCGTCCCGACCGTTACACAGGAAATTGCTCCGAGCCCTTTAAACACTATGGCGATAGTATGCGGTCCGCCCATCATGATAAAGTACACCCTTCCGGTTCTTACAGAACTCGGATTTCAAGATGAGCGGATATACACGTCACTTGAGCGGCGCATGAAATGCGGTATCGGTAAATGCGGAAGGTGCAATATCGGTTCAAAATATGTCTGCATTGACGGCCCTGTGTTTTCAATGGCCGAGTTGAAGAATATACCCGAGACGGTTTAGATGGAGATTGGCGAATGAAAAAGATAATTATTGCTGAGAATGACCCGAACTTCAAATACGATATCGCTTCCCAGCCGGGGGCGGAATCCTTCATGCGTTGCTTCACGTGCGGAACCTGTACCGCGTCCTGTCCTGTGGCTGAGGTAAATGATGAATATGATCCCCGAAAGATCATCAGGATGTCGATACTTGGAATGCGGGAAGAAGTTCTTTCTTCGGATATCTTATGGATGTGTTCCCGATGTTACACCTGTGCTGCGCTCTGCCCCCAGAACGTGAAATTCACGGATGTAATAAGCATCCTCCGTGATATGGCGGTGAAGGAAGGATACGTTCAGCCTGAGAGGCTCGAGAAGGCCAGGGAACTCGATAAGGCCATTCAGAGCTTCCGCTGCAAAATCATCGATAACAAACTGCACCCTGATGAAAGCAAGTCAAAGGAAATACTCAAGGCCGTCGAAGATGAACTAGAAAAAGAATGGTAAAGAAATGAAGGATGACAGGATACGATCTTTTGATGATCTTCTTTCGGACGTCATCCATGCCGGTATCTGCGGGAAATGCGGCGGATGTTTATCGGTTTGTTCCGCAAACATGATCAGTGCCCTGAAAATGGACGAGAACGGTTTCCCGGCATATGTCCGTAAGGAACTCTGCCTGGAGTGCGGGTTGTGCTATATGACCTGCCCCCAGACACACACCGTGCGGGAGGAAGTGAAATCACGGTTCGACTGGAAACCGCCTATAGGTAACTATACCGATGTGATTTCAGCAAGAAGTACCGATACAGATGTTCGCGAGGCTGCTACAGACGGAGGAGTAGTAACATCTCTTCTAATGAGCATGCTTGAGGCAGGTCATATTGACGGAGCCGTTGTTTCAACGAGCAGGGATGGATTGACCAGGGAGGCTACTGTAGCCACTTCGCAGGAGGAAATTCTTTTCGCTGCAGGATCTCATTTCGGCGAACTTCCACACCTCGAGGAGGTTGGAGACAGGTATACGAACTACGTCTCCGTTATTAAATATGCCAGTAAGACCAGCCCTGTAAAACTGAAAAAACTGGCAGTGGTCGGAACACCCTGCCAGATAACCGCG
>CAZUYF010000073.1:0-9783 GCA_964624675.1 uncultured bacterium | reverse complement strand
GACTGATCTCAGCAGCACCCAGAAGTATCACGCACTCCCAGTAGAGCAGGAAGAACGTAGCCATAACCCTTGCCAGAGAACCGTATACCACTCCCCATCCTGGATGACCGATCACCCACATGTAAATCTGTGTTCCAAGAACGGTGAAAACCGCTGCTATCACAGTAGCAAGAAGAGCCTGCCAGATGCTGACCTTCCGGTTCGGAGCGGCCTTGAAAAGGGTAAAGAACAGCAGCAAAGTGAAGGTAATACCCAGTATTTTAGCCAGACTACCTCCGGTAAGGTGTCCGATGATCGGCCATTGAGAAACAATGTCACCCACCGGGCTGTCCACGACCAGCCGGGCCATGGTTGAAAAGATCAATGAGGATACGAAACAGAGCGCAACGAGCAGAGCCAGAACAAAATCGTACAACTTCCCCAGAACGATATTGCGACCCCTGGCTACTTCGAATACTTTGTCAAATGCAGTCCGAATTGTTCCGAAAAGCCGGCTGACAAGCCATAAAAGAAAAACGAAACCCACTATTCCAGGTATTCCGGCATTGCCTCTGAAAATGGCGCTTTCGATATCGCCCCTCATGGACTCGGGAATAAGAGGGTTAGCTGTATCGAGCCAGTTTGTAAGGCCCTGCTGAAGGCCCTCGTCCTCCTGGAATGCAATACCGCTGAACATGAGTATCATCAGACCAAGAGGAAGGATGGTTATCAGCACATTAAAGGAAATGGCCGCAGCCGAGAAGAAAACACTGTCATCGTTCCAACGGTTGTAAAGCCTTCTTCCGAAGAATCTGATGAAGATCCATGATCTGTGAAAGTACTTTCTTACCGATGCCGCCCGGATGGGAGAAAGTTCACGCCATGATCCCAATTTGGCAGTCAGATTTACTCTACCGTTACACTTTTAGCAAGATTTCTGGGTTTATCAACATCACATCCCCTGGCAACGGCGATATGATAGGATAAGAGCTGAAGCGGAATAACACTGAGCAGAGGAACAAGCATATCCGGCGCTTCGGGAACCCTTATAATCCAGTCTGAAACCAATTCGATATCGGTATCTCCTTCGGTAGCTATGGCAAGGACCCTTCCGTGTCTTGCCCTTACTACCTGTATGTTGGAGATTATCTTGTCATAAGCTGCGCCCTTAACGGCAATCACAGCAATTGGCATCATCTCATCTATCAGAGCAATGGGTCCGTGCTTCATTTCAGCAGCCGGGTAACCTTCCGCATGAATGTACGATATTTCCTTGAGCTTAAGGGCACCTTCAAGCGCTACCGGGTAGTTTACGCCCCTGCCAAGGTAGAGGAAATTTCTCGCGTAGGTAAATTCCTTGGCAATCTCAGCTATACTGCTGGAATTCTCCAGAATCTTCCTGACCTTGTCAGGTATTGCCATGATCTCCCGGACAAGTTCAAGCCCCTGTTTTCGATTGATAATATGCCTGGCTCTTCCAAGGGCGAAGGCTATCAGGATAAGAGCCATCACCTGCGAAGTAAAGGCCTTTGTAGAGGCTACTCCGATCTCGGGACCCGCGTGGATATAAACTCCGGCATCCGTTTCACGGGCTATGGTTGAACCCACTACATTCACAATACCGAGTGTGCGGCATTTCTTCTCTTTAGCAAGCTTCAGGGCAGCCAGTGTATCTGCTGTCTCACCGCTCTGGCTGATCACAATCATTACAGTATCCGGAGACAGAACAGGGTCCCGGTATCGAAACTCGGAAGCGTACTCCACCTGGACGGGAATTCTTGCATATGCCTCGATAAGGTACTTGCCTATGGAAGCCGCATGCCAGGACGTTCCACAGGCAGTAATTACTATTCTGCTGATGGATCTCATGTCCTCCTCGGACATCTGCAGGCCTCCAAGGTGCGCCGTACCTTGAACCAGGTCCAGTCTGCCCCGAAAAGCGTTTGTGAGAGATTCAGGCTGACTGTATATCTCCTTCAGCATGAAATGGGGGTAGCCGTCCTTTTCGATATCAGTGATATCCCAGTCTACATATTCGATCCGTTCACGTATCAGCGATGGATGATCGTTATCCGATTGAATCCCTTCGAGGTTCACTTCGATAACTTCACCCTCTTCAAGGTAGATCACCTCTCTGGTGTGAGATACAATAGCTGCCACATCACTGGCTACGAAATACTCCTTATCACCTATACCAGCAACAAGGGGGCTTCCGTAACGGGCCGCTACCAGAGTATTCGGCTCATCCGCGGAGAGGACAGCTATTCCGTATGCACCATGGACCTTAACAAGTGCGTCTTTCACAGCGGTGAAGAGTTTCTTCCCTTTTGCGACTTCCTGGCTTATCAGCATCGGTAACACTTCAGAATCGGTATCCGATTCGAACTTAATCCCGGACTTGATGAGATCATTCCTCAGTGTCATGAAATTCTCAATAATACCGTTATGTACAACGGCTATCCTTCCCGCCTGATCGCAATGGGGATGCGCGTTTGTATATGAAGGTTCACCATGTGTAGCCCATCGCGTATGAGCTATTCCCACATTTGACGATGAAGCAGTTCCGGGATCGATATTTTCGAGGTCACTGACGCGCCCTTCACATTTTTTGATAAAGAGGTTGCCTTTGTTCTGAAGTGCGTATCCTGCTGAATCGTAACCTCTGTATTCAAGGCGTTTCAGCCCGGCAAGAAGTACTTCCCTGGCAGGTTTGTATCCAACGTATCCGACTATTCCACACATAAACTCTCCATTGCTTCGCGGAAAATACGAAAATCCTCTTCAATGTAACTATTATCCCTGTTCTCCGCAATGAACCTTACTACTGGCTCAGTACCCGAAGGTCTGATATGCATCCAGCCGCCATCCCTGCCATACCATAGTCCATCTCTTGTGTCATCTGCGGGACCGTACAGTACAAGCAATTTTGCACGCAGGGAATCAAATCCGGTTCCCAGCGGCAGCTTCTTTTTGAACATGGTGTACGATGGATAACTGTCCGCCCAGCGTCCAATGCTGGAATCGGGATTTTCTCTGAGAAATGAGATCGCGCAGGCCATTGCGACACCGCTGTCCCTTCCGGCGTGGAAAGCCCTGTCGATCACGCCGCCGTTCCCCTCTCCGCCTGTGATGGCTCCGTACTTCTCCATTTCCTCCACTACATTCACTTCGCCTACAGGGCTGCGGTAGAGCCTGCAGCCATGTTTCATGGCGGCATCCTCTGCAAGTCTGGAGGTTGAAAGATTTACAACAGCCGGTCCGGGTCTTACTGAAAGTATAAAATCGATTGCCAGAGCGACCGTGTAATCCTCACCGATTATTCTTCCGTTCTCATCTACCAGTGCAAGTCTGTCTCCATCCGGATCAAATGCAAATCCTATATCGGCGTTCTCATCGATAACCGCCCCCGAAAGTTCAGTCAGACTTTCAACGGTAGGTTCCGCCATACGCGGGAAGTCACCTTCAGGTGTCATTTCAGAATTGATAACCGCGAATTCAACTCCAAGTCTTTCCATCAGCATCGGGGCAAACGCGGCAGCGGCTCCACCGGTAACATCAAGCACTGCCTTCAAAGGTCTGCCTTCAGGAACCAGCCATGGTAATGAATGTATGCCTTCGATATGTCTTTCCACCGAACCGCCCAATTTTCCAGGCATCCCCACTGTTCTATAGTCCGCATACTCAATGTCTCTGCCAAGTAGCGTAATCAAACGCTTCCTGTCTCTGGACCTGAGAAAAATACCATCAGCCCCGATAAGTTTCAGTGCGTTCCAGGAGCCCGGATTGTGGCTTGAAGTAATAGCTATTCCGCCGCGAATTCCCTCTCCCATGGCTTCAAGCTGTACTGTAGGGGTAGGCACGATACCCAGAAGAACAGGGTCACAACCAACGGACATAAGCCCGGCGGTTACAGCGGCCTCAACTGCCGGGCCGCTCCTTCTGGTGTCTCTGCCGACGATGACAGGTCCGCTTCCGACAAGTACTCCAAACGCGGAGGCGAATTCAACCACATCAGCAATCGTCAGTGAAGCGCCGAATATGCCCCTGATTCCGGATCCGCTGATAATTGGTTTCATAAATCTTCCTTGGAAAGAGATCTGGAGCCGGCGAACGGAATCGAACCGTTGACCTGCGCATTACGAATGCGCTGCTCTGCCAGCTGAGCTACGCCGGCTCCGGAGCAATGGATATTATTGAATTATTCACAGTTCGTCAATAATGTCAGAAGATAGACCCGGAGCCTCCGAACAGGCTCACAGGAAATGCTACGCAGAACTGAGAACTTCCCAGATCAGCTTCCGCAGCGGGATAAATCGATGATTCCTGGCCATCTATTATGGCGTTGTCCGTCTTGAAACCGGCAAAAGACCTCCTGTACTCAAGCCTTCCAGAAAGGGGTCCGGCAAGGACTACCTCAGCTCCGAGAGAAAAGGTAAAACCTGCTGAATTTCCTTCAGCTTCGACGAATTCACCAAAATCATCCGTTCCGCTATACTTCCCGGTTATGAACACTCCTCCCGCTCCGGCGAAAATGGAGAACCTGTTGAATACTTCGTACTTCACCAGCGGCATGATTGAAATAAGGAAAGCGTTCAATTCACCATCCCATCCGATCGGAGAAGAATTCTTCCAGAAATATTCACCTGATATCCTGAAGTCCAGGATTCCCGGCGCGTCAATATCTACGGCAAGACCAACAGATGTTCCCGGTGTGAGGAATCGGTTTTCGTAGACGGAGTCCATCGGAGCCAGGTTGGATATCATCGGTCCCGCACTGATTGAGATACCGTCGAAACCGGCAGCCTGTGAAAAGCAAAACAAAAGCGTGATGGTGGTAACGATCTTCATGCTTGATCTCCCAGCGTATACTGTTTCTTAATGTGGTTGAGCAGTCCTCCATCCTTGAGAATCTCCAGCATTTCATCCGGCAGGGATGGAAAACTGAACACCCTGTCCCCCACACGCACTTCTCCGGCGGCTGGATCAACCATGACATCATCACCTTTGGTATAGTACTCCGCAGCTTCCGGGCTCTGTATCAGAAGAAGACCCTGGTTAACCGCGCTTCTGTAAAATATTCTCGCGAACGATGAGGCGATTACAGCCTTCAGGCCGATATGTTTCAGACCCAGGGAAGGATGTTCCCTGCTTGATCCGCAGCCGAAGTTCTCCCCCGCGATTATTATATCTCCGGATTGAACCGCCCCTGCAAAGGACGGATCCAGATCCTCGAGTAGATGTTCCTTTATCTCAGGACCTGTGGAGCAGGTGTAAGTGTACTTTCCCGGAAAAAGCAGATCGGTGTTAATGTCCTTCTGAGGGTAGTGGAATATGTTCATTTTAGTACCTCCCGGGGATCGCGAATCTTACCAGTCAGGGCGGATACGGCTGCCGTCTCAGGGCTGGACAGGTATATTTCAGCTTCCTTTTCACCCATTCTCCCCTTGAAATTCCTGTTTGCAGTAGAAAGACATTTCTCACCCGGTGCAAGGACGCCCTGGTGCGCTCCGAGGCAGGGGCCGCAGCCCGGAGGAAGTACAACCGCACCTGCACTGACAAGATCCTGCAGGACACCCATCTTCATTGCCTTCAAGTATTCCGTTCTTGAGGCCGGAGCGACCAGCATCCTTACAGAGGAGTGAATCCTCTCTCCCCTCAGGATATCGGCTGCAGCTTTAAGATCTTCAACTCTACCGTTCGTGCAGGTTCCAAGGAAGATCTGGTCAATCTTCATGCCGGCCATCTCATCAACCGGCACAACATTGTCCACCTGATGGGGACATGCGATAACCGGGACTATGTTCTCAAGGTCGTACTCCAGTGTTCTGGCGTATTCGGCGTCATAATCACTCCAGACGGCGTCGGTGACTTGAATATCCAGAGCTTCAAAGTATTTACTAGTTACGATATTGGTGGGGAACGCAGCAATTTTCGCTCCCATCTCGATTCCCATATTGGCGATTGTCATCCTGTCGCACATTCTCAGTCCGCCTACGGCCGGTCCGTTGAATTCGACAGCCATATAGTTCGCTCCGCCTGCGCCCACGTCTCCTACGATAGTCAGGATCAGATCCTTGGCTGAAACTCCGCCGGTAAAGGCTCCGGTAAGTTCTATATTAATAGTTTCAGGTACTTTAAACCATGTTCGACCGGTAATCCATATACCTGCTGCCTCGGTTCTGTCGATTCCTGTTGCAAAGCAGTTGAATGCGCCATAAGTGCAGGTATGGCTGTCGCTGCCAACGACTATCGATCCGGGTTTTACCAGCCCCATTTCGGGCATGACCTGGTGACAGACACCGGTTCCAATATCGTAGAAGTTCACTATTCCCTGCTCTTTGACGAACTCCCTTACTTTCTTGTGCCCGGCAGCGTGCTTGCTTGAAGCGGCTGGAATAACGTGATCAAGTACAATGGCAACCCTTTCCGGGTACCTTATCCTGCCCCCGGGAACAGTGGATTCGAACTTGCCGATAATTGCCGAACTGTTATCATGAGTTAGAATGTAATCCGGTTCGACAAATACTATTTCACCTTCCTTGACCTTCTTACCGGCAGCCCGGCTGAGGATTTTAATCGCAAAAGTTTCTCCCATTTGCAGAGCCTTCCTTCAAGAATATTCCTGCTACTGTAATCGATTCAGTATAGTACGAATTATACAATCAGTTCCGGGAGTAGTAACCCCGAATACAAATTCGATCAAAGAAGGTTTCATATGAGATCGGTTACAGGAAGAAAAAACGTATCTGAGATGTGTGCCGACCTTCTCCAGGACGAGTCAAATTTATCGGGTGCATGGTGCGAAGCCGCCGTCTGGCCTGAAAACACCGATGAAGCCAGGGATTACATCGGGAAATGCTCGAAGACCGGGATGAAGTTAACGGTTTCGGGCGGATTAACAGGTATAGCGGGTGGAGCCCTTCCAGAGGGAGGTTCCGTTGTATCGGCATCAGCTCTGAAGTATATCAGGCTCCTCGATAACGGCAACATAGCGGCCGGTGCGGGTGTAACGATAGAAGAGCTCAATTCCTTTATAAATGCGAATACGGATGGCTTTTTCTACCCCCCGGACACAACGGAAGAAACTGCTTCTGTAGGAGGCACAATTGCCACCAACGCATCGGGAGCGGACAGCTTTCTGTACGGATCTACAAGAAAATGGGTGGAAGGCCTCCAGATCGTACTCCCCAGCGGCGATCTGCTCACAATAAAACGGGGCATGCATATGTTCGAGAACAGCACATGCACCCATCCCCTTCTGGGAACTTTGCACCTGCCGTTACTGCGGAAAGAGCAACCGCCCAAGAATGCAGCGGGATATTACATACGTCCCGACATGGACCTGATCGATCTTTTCATCGGTTCCGAGGGGACACTTGGTTTCATTGTAGAAGCCGAATTGAAACTGGCGCCGGAGCCTCCATATGTTATCGATCTTGCAGTATTCCCCGAAAAGCCGGAATCCTTCTGGGAGCTTTACGGTTCACTGCTGCATGCCCCCGAATCGCTCCGGATAAGAGCACTGGAAATCATGGATTACAGATGTATGGATTTTCTCAGGTCACATCCCGGCGAACTCCCGCTTCCTCCCGAGAATGCCCTCTTCTGTCTGCTTCTGAGAGCTGAGGCCGACAGCGATGAACATCTAGAGGAAACCCTCGTAATGCTGGATGATATGCTCGTCTCATCAAATTCAAGTCCGGAAACTGCATGGGGCGGTTTTGAACCCTCCGAAAGAAAGAGAATCAAAGATTTCAGACACGCACTGCCGGAAGCTGTAAATCACTGCATTGCAGAATCAAGGAGGAAGTACCCCTCAATACATAAATTCGGTTCCGACGGCGCAGTCGAACTGCCCCGATTTGAGGAGTACTTCACCCGCGTGACGAGTATTCTCGAGGAAAGAGGCCTTCCTTTCGTTATCTTCGGTCACGCCGGACAGGGACACATTCACGCCAATGCGATGCCGGAAGATAAGCAGCAGATGCTTCTTGCCGAAGATGCCATGAGGGAAATAGCTGCGGCTGCCGTTGAAATGGGCGGCACGGTATCGGCTGAACACGGGCTGGGAAAACTGAAGCTCGCCTATCTGAAGCTTATGTATTCGGAGGATGAGATCAAAGGAATGGAAGCCATCAGAAGAGCAGTCGATCCAGACTTCGTCTTTGGTTAAACTTATAAGATCTGGCCCAGACTTTTAAGTGCACCCCATGTTGATGATTCCAGAGCTGACTGGTAACCGGAAGCCTTGCAGGCAGCCCATCCTCTGTAAGCTGGCTCACTAATGTGGTAGATGACAGTTCCATTCAGGTCAAAGCAGTAAATGTACCCTAACTGAGACTCCAGAGATTCAGCACTCCACAGATATTCACCGTCATAGCTCAATCCTCTGCACGATGCACTTGGAGGATTGAAATTCAAGAGAGTGTCTTCGACAATCGAGGGCCAGAGGGAAATATCCCAGGACCTTATTAGGCTATCCTCATTCAGAGTCCATAGCCTATCATCGAAGTATGTTGATCCCAATGCATCGTAATTAAATCCTGTAGACGAATCGCCGGTTCCGTCAGGCAAATACCGGTTCATATCCCATTCGGTAACGTAGAGGTAGTCTCCGTCAAACGCAATATCGTAAAAGTAGTACAGTGACCAGTCATCAATAATAAGATCCAGTTCACCGGTCTGAATGTCCAGTTGATAGGATCTTGGAGCGAAGGCATCAACAACATGAACATTACCGTCCACTATCTCTAAATCACAAAGCCTGTACCAGTCGTATTGATACCAGTCGTAGACCGAGCCATCCATTCCCATGATATAAATACGAGAGTCAAAATTCTGATAACAGGTATAGACTATCACATCCTCCGCTGTGGAGGGTCCGTTCATGCCGAGCAGAAGAGCAATTTGCAGGAATAGAAACAACTTACAATATACAATTCTGAAATTCACTCAGATCTCCTTAGGGTATCAATAACGGAATCCTGGATTCGAGTATTCTACCTTACATCCGAGTAATCACCGATTATCCTGCAGCCTCTTGCGTAGTCCTTCTCCCTGCTCATGCGGATACTCTCCGCGATTACATCCCGCATATCGGAGACGATCTCATGGAGTTCGGCGCCGGATACACCAGGAAATTCTCTTTCCAGATAATCTTTCTGGAAAACTGAAAGTTTCTCAGGGCTGCTCGAGAGGCATTCCAGGGTGAAGAATCTTACATGGAACCTGTAGGTCTCGATAGCCTTGAGCCTGTGCGCTTCGGTAAGATAATTCTTGCCCAGACCGGAGATATCCGATTCCGTGTATACCTCTTTCACCGATTTAACCTCAAGCTTCCGTAATGAACTCATCATCATTCTCAGGGTCTCTTCCCGGATGATCTTTCCACCGGGTTTCCAGTGCAGGGCTCGGTTTCTGGACCTGTACTTCTCCTCGTTCCTCTGCACTGCGAAGAGGTTATCGGAGAGTACCCACCCCGGTACTATCTGATTGAATGCGGGTGGTATGCCATCAATCGAACTGAAGGGCTCACGTATAAGTGAAAAGGGAAATTCGACCCTCTGGGGTAATGTCGTTACACCTGTTGCTATTATGCTGTATGGAGCCTGCGAATAATCAGCCGGGAATTTCACTGAACATCCCAGTCCGAAGAACATACCCTCTCCGGGTCTGATCTCCTGGTCCGGAAGCCTTGACGTATGGTTGCTTCCAACGTTAGCTCCGTAACCGATGTTTCCCCTCCCTTCAGGCCATCTGGCAGCTATAAGGAGAGACTGATGATGAGACGATGTGAAAGGACCG
>CAZUYF010000072.1:4877-9848 GCA_964624675.1 uncultured bacterium | reverse complement strand
TTATTCTTCTTGCCTGCGGTAGTGCTCTCTCGTACGACCCTCTTTATTACGACAATCTTACAGAGGCCCTCCAATCCATGCAGATGGAAGGTGACGTTGCCTTCGGTTATTTCGGGGCAAATTCGTACTGGCGGACCGATTCCCTCGGCAGCAGTGAGGAATATGAATACAGCACCAGCCTCGGTCTTATCAGATTCCAGTTCCTGGGCAGATACGGGCTGACGAACAGTCATACTCTATCGGTGATCATTCCCGGCTTCCTTCAGCTGCAGGGATCCGGAGAATCCAACGGTATCGGAATTGCCGACCCATGGATTTCCCTCGACGGATGGCTTACAAGAGAACCAAGGATTTTTGCACGGGGAGCCATAAGAATTCCATTAAAAGGGGCTCTCGAGTCAGGAGATTACTCTGAAAGCGACAGGCATTTCGCCTTTGACGGAGCCATGACCATAGTAAGTCCCCTCTCAAGTGGTTCCGGCATCGAAATCGAGGCCACTGCCGGGCTCAGATACTACCTTTCAGCCTGGGACATGCTGCATTCCGAAAGAAGAGACTCGGCAGAAACAAAGCCACCTGTCGAATTGCGGCTCTCAGGCTTTTTCGTTCTGCCGGTCAACCCCGAACTGAGCCTGAGGCTTGGAGGGGAAGTAGCTACAAGAGGTGAGACTGGGGCCAGGATAGATGGGATCTGGTCTGATCAGATCGGCAGCGGATTCAGTTATCAGGATCTCCGGGCAGGCTTCTCGCTGAACAATGCAAGCCTTGACCTTACAGCGGAAGTTTTCTACAGGCTCGGAGGAGAGAACACGGCCAAGGAATGGGGGCTGATGATCAGCGGAACGGGTCTTGATTTCACCGACCTGTTCACCAGTACAACTGGTTCATCCGGCACAAGATGAGGAGAGCCCTTACAGCTGCTGCAATAGTCCTGCTGGTCATTGCCGCCGTTGCTGCCCGGAGTAACAGTACCGGAAAGAAACTGATCGATACGGGCAGAGGATACATCGAACACCTGGCCGCAGGTGAAATCGAAGAGGCGTACTCTTTCCTCTCGGACAGCCTTGCTGCTCTTCTGACTCCGGGTACGCTTGGGTATCTTGTGGATGCCCCCCCAACGGGCGCGATAAGAGCGGGAAGACCTGAGAGTCGGGGATTCAATATTTCCATTTCTCTTGCCCAGGGCGGTTCGAGAACGTTATGGCTCCTCAGAGGACCTCATGGTAACTGGACAGTAACGGGAGATACCTCTCTTGATAATGTCCTTGGTAATGCGATGGTTCTCTGTTCAGCGTTCGCAAGGGATACGGTTATTCCGGCCCTGTCCGAGGGAAGAACACCGGATGATTTTCTCTGTCCTGTAGCGGGTGATTCCCACTATTATTCCGAAGATGGTATTCTTTTCTGTTCAGCCGGTCATCTTGGAAACGGGATCGATACCGGGGGTTCAGCCTGCAGAACTCTGCGGGACAGCCTGGCTGTGATCGTAGGACAGTACTACAGCGCCGGCTACGGGTATCCATCCAGTTTCGGGGAAATGTACGAAAGAAGCGGGGGGGGTTTCGGTCAAAGGGGTGGATTCCATTGTCCTGATAATGGTTACTCCTATTACGAAATTACTTCAGATGGTGTATACTGCCCTTTTCACAGGGAAACATGTTTTATTGACGGTCTGCTTGTGGTGGAATTACCTGATTCCGCTGTACGCTCCGGAATCTGAATCGGGAGAGACTTGAACAGAACCTTGGTGATCAACACACAGGATGATCTGAACAGCCTTGCGGAAAAGCTTTGCGATAAGAAAGCTATTGCTGTTGATACAGAGTTTCATGGTGAGAGAAGGTACTGGCCTGATCTGTATCTCATCCAGATAGCGGACAATACCGGACCTGTTGCTATTGACCCTCTTAATATTGACGACCTTTCTCCGCTCGGCAGGATATTTGAGGCCGAATCACCGATTAAAGTCATACACTCGGCCAGAAACGATATAGATGTTCTTATGCATCATCTTAACGTGGAATTCACTTCGGTATTCGACACTCAGCTTGCCGCAGCATTTCTGGGTCATGACAGGCAGACAGCCCTCTTCAAACTTGTCAAAGCTGAATGCGGCATTTACCCGAAAAAAGGACACACTCTCAGCGACTGGTCTCTACGGCCGCTGGCTGACGATCAGATCGAATACGCCCTCGATGACGTAAGGTACCTGCTTGAAATATATCGGAATCAGATGGAAAAACTTGAAGCAAAAGGGCGTCTTGAATGGTACCTTGAGGAGGCGGAATCTCTTACGGATCCCTCAACATACAACAATGCCGTTCACAGGATGTTCAGAAAGGTCAGGTCAACGGCTAAGGTCAGGAATAACAGGTTGCCTGTCCTCTGGGCACTGATCAAGTGGAGAGAGGAGGTGGCCAGACAGGTAAACAAACCAAGAAATTTCGTTGTCAGGGACCATATCCTCGGCGCAATAACGTCTATAACTCCGATTTCGAAAAGGTCACTCTCAAGGGTAAGGGGAGTCTCAAGCGGTTTCATTTCAAAGTGGGGTGACGAAATTCTCAAAACGATAGCGCACGCTGAATCTTCTCCCGATAAGAATATTCCCGAAATCCCCAGATATAACTCAAGACCCGGTGTTTCTGCCCGCGCGGACATACTCCGCATTTTTCTGAAGCAGGAATCGAACCGACTCGATATCTCTCCGGAACTTCTTCTTTCAAAAGACCTGATCAACTCCCTTGCGAAAGACCCGCCCGGCAATGAGCAGGAGCTCTATTCATTACTGGAACTCTCCGGCTGGAGGAAGGAAGCCCTTGGAGAAGACCTAATCTCCCTTCTCAAAGGAAAACTAGCCCTGATACTTAACCCCGACGGCAGGGGGGGGCTTCATTTTATCAGGATCGAATAGTGTCTGAATCCGCTCCGTCTGCCATTCTGAGTAGTATGAAAAACACTCTGAAGTCCCTTGGTATTCCTGCCCCGATGGAGGAATCCCGCGAAGCTTTTCCAGTTCTGATCTCAACCATAATAAGCCTGAGAACCAGGGATGCCGTTACAAGAATGGTTTCCAGGCAGGTTCTTGCAAAGGTTCCGGATATCGATGCCATGATCTCCATTGATACAAAAGAGCTTGAACAGCTTCTGCGGCCTGCTGGTTTCTACAGACAGAAGGCGGGGCAGATGAAGAGGATTGCCAGAATCCTGAAAAACGATTTCAAGGGCAGGATTCCTGAAAGTATGGACAGCCTTTTAAGCCTTCCCGGGGTTGGAAGAAAAACTGCGAATTTCGTTATGGGAATGGTCTTCGGTGTACCTTCAATATGTGTAGATGTCCATGTCCACAGGATTTCAAACAGACTGGGGCTTGTGAATACACAGTCCCCTGCGGAGACTGAATTCGCTCTTCAGAAACTTTTCCCGAAAGCGGAATGGACAGGGATCAACCACATCATGGTCAGATTCGGCCAGAGGATATGCAGGCCCGCAAAGCCTCTCTGCCATGAATGCCCGCTCTGCGATCAATGTCCTTCCAGAATAGATTGAAAGGTATTAATGGAATACAGAATATCCCCTGAAAGACTGATCGACATAACAAGGCCTCTCGATGCAGGTACGCCGGCATGGCCGGGAGATGTCCGATTCCGCAAAGACACTTCAATAACAGATGATTTTCGCACATCGAAACTCACTATGAGCAGCCATTGCGGAACACATATCGATGCCCCCGCGCACCTTGCCCGGAGCAGTACATTCGTGAATGATGTTCCCCTCTCCAGGCTTATCCTCCCTGCATTAGTACTTGACTGCGGAGAGAAACGGATAATTGATAACGCTTTTCTTGAAGATATTTCCCTTGACGGCAAAGCACTTATTCTGAAAACAGCTTCAGATAAGCAAGAAAACCCAGACGAAAGTATGGAGTATTCATACCTTTCACCGAACGCAGCTGAGCTGGCCGTCAGCAGGGGAGTTAGAACACTGGGTATCGATACCTTATCGGTGGATCCGCCCGATTCAGCAGCCGTTCATGAGATTCTACTTGACGCATCGGTACCAATCCTTGAGAATCTGCTGCTCGATGATATCCTGCCCGGAGATTATCTTCTTTTATGTTTCCCGCTGAAGATCACCGCCGGGGATGGCGCCCCCGTCAGGGCTTTCCTCCAGCCCTCCGATCTCTAATAACGTGATTACAGAGACCGGGTTGACTTGACACACTAAGACAAAACTGATTAGTCTATATAGAGTATTATTAACGGTACGAATGAAAGGAACACAAATATGGATAAGACAGAAATGAATATGCCGCTGCTGGGAGATGAGTTCCCGGAGCTGAATGTGCAGACGACTCACGGACCTATGAGTATTCCGGGTGATCTGAAAGGGGGCTGGTTCGTATTATTCAGTCACCCCGCGGATTTCACACCGGTTTGTACAACCGAGTTCGTAGCCTTCCAGAAAAGATACAAAGAGTTTGAGAAACTTGGCTGTAAGCTGATTGGAATGTCTATCGATCAGGTATTCTCTCATATCAAATGGGTCCAGTGGATAAAATCCGAACTGGATGTAGAAATTGAATTCCCAATCGTAGCCGCAAACGACTCAGTGGCTATGAAGCTTGGAATGCTGCACCCCGGGAAAGGAACCAGTACAGTTCGTGCCGTGTTCATTGTCGACCCGGAAAGCATAGTTCGTCTGATAATGTACTACCCGCAGGAGGTGGGTAGAAACATGGATGAAATCGTACGAGCTGTAAAAGCCCTTCAGATATCCGACAAACAGGGTGCTGTAGCGGCGGGATGGCCCAACAATGAACTCATAGGTGACAGGATTATTGTACCACCGGCAACAAACTTAGCGGATGCAGAAAAGCGCGTTAAGGAATATGACTGCTTTGACTGGTGGTTCTGCCACAAACCACTGGAAAAATAAGTATGACAAAGGGGGAAGGCATCGCCTTCCCCC
>CAZUYF010000072.1:0-4777 GCA_964624675.1 uncultured bacterium | reverse complement strand
ACGGTTGTTCCTTTTGTAACCCATATCCTGTCAAGACCATCAACCCAGAGTCCTTCTATTGCAGAATTGTACGGATCGGGCTCCCAGTTGGCCATCGATTCGGGCATTCCCTGCTGGATCATCATGTTGTTCACCAGTTCAGCTTCAAGATCGATCTCTTCCTGTGTTTTCAGCACCCTTTCGAAATTCTCGTCTGTTACGGTGAACAGCTCTTCTCCTTCAGCACTCCTCACTGTGAACTCATACACCTCAGTGGACAGTGATGCAGTGAGTACGATTCCTTCGGGAGTTACTCCGAAGGTGAGTATATCATCCTGCATAGTAGTGAGATCGGCTGGATCGAAGGGTGACATACTTTCGAAATAGATTACGGATGGTTCGGTCTCACCCATCTCCCATCTTCCGATGAGGAAGCCCATGAACATGCCTTCCTCGTTCTGCAGAAATACAGGTTTCATGCCGACAATGGCTCCATCGTTCACACATTCAATACCAGCGGGTGGTGCCGGGAAAAAGCCCTGAACATCCATCATATATTCCATTTCGGAATTAAAATAAACCAGCTTTCCCCCCATTGCGTCCGAAACCACAAGTCCTGGTTCAAGGGAATCGGTAACAGTAACCTCAGACACAGCAATGCCCTCTTCAACGGGGAAGAAAGACATTCCCCCTCTAGCGAGCATGAATTCACCGGGGCCGCTGCCCTGGCGGCCGATGCTCTGAACGAATTCCCCCGATGGAGAGAAGATGCTTACACAGCTTCTCTGAGCATCAAGAATCGCGATTTCCCCTTTGGGCGTAATGTCGGCTCCAGCAATCTGTCCAAAAACGTAGTTGCTGTCTCCCAGTTCGATCCCTATTGAATCGGACAGTGTCAGGTATTCGTCCGCCTCGGGAAGAACGTAATCCTCCGCGGCTGCAACTTCTACGCTGCCTTCATCTACAGATACGTCTTCTGCCGGCTGCTCTCCACAGGCAACAGTCATAACGAGTAAACTGAATATCAGTATCAGTAACTTCTTCATCTTAACACCCATTTTTCTTTCTACAGGCTGAAGTAAAGGGAATGCTCCTTCGGGTGAGGGCTTCCCTGGAAACTTGCGGCTTCATCTCTCTTCATTGTAATATAATCATCGATCATTTCTTTCGAAAAAACGTCTCCCTCTTCAAGGAATTCCCTGTCGGCTTCAAGGGCATCCAGGGCTTCTACCAGGTTCCGGGGAAGCATGTGAAGGTTATCCGTATTGTAGCCTGTCGCAAAAACATTTTCATCAATCGGGCCGAAACCGAGTTTCTCCGGGTCCATATCCTTTTTCATTCCATCAATCGCAGCCATAAGTATCGCACTCATCGAGAGGTAGGGGTTACTGATCCCATCTGGAACCCTGTACTCGAACCGCATTGATTCCGCCGTTCTGGCATAGGATGGTACCCTTATGGCGGCGCTTCTGTTGGGGCCGGAAAAGATTCTGAATACAGGCGCCTCCTGCCCCGGAACAAGTCTATGATAGCTGTTAACCGATGCGTTGCTGAAAGCGCATACGGCAGGGGCATGATAGAGAATTCCGGCAATTGCGTTCAGCGCGGGTTTGCTGAGATTGCAGTAACCTTCTTTGTCAAAGAAAATCCTTTTCTGTTTGTCTGTCATGAATATATGAAAATGCATGCCGGAACCCGGCTCGCCTTCGGCGGGTTTTGGCATGAACGTTGCTGAAAGACCGTACTTCAGCGCGACATTCCGGACAATGTGCTTGGTCAGCATTACATTATCCGCAGCGCTGAGGAAAGGAGAAAAGGTTACTTCCACCTCACTCTGACCCATCCTGCCCACCTCATGGTGATGGTATTTTATCTGTATCCCCGCCTGCTGCATCAGCATCGTAATTTCAGACCTTATATCATGAAGGCTGTCCACGGGATACATCATATGGTACCCGGATTTGCAGGCATGAGCAAACCCTTTGGAAGCGGCGATTTTTGAGTTTTCGGGTTTCTCTATACTTCCCACCCGGTATCCCTGGCTTCCCGGTTCGGACCAGAAGCAGGCTTCATCGAAAATGTAGAATTCGAACTCAGGGGCCCAGTAGCTGTCCGTGGCAAAACCGGAGTCTTTGAGATAACCGGCTGCTTTTCTGGCTATGCTTCTCGGATCCTTGGAAAAGGCTTCTCCGCTTGCCGGATCAACTATATCGGCGAAAATCACGAGTGTTTTTCTCTCGGTGAACTTATCCTCAAAAACCCTTCTGGGATCGGGTCTGAGAACAAGATCTCCCGCATTTGTCTGAGTCATGCCAGCCAGTGTGGATCCGTCAAACCCGACTCCGCTCAGGAAAAAATCTTCGTCGACCATAGATGCCGGCACTGTTACATGACGCCAGTGTCCCTTAAGATCGGTAAACCTTATATCAAGCTCTTCGAAATTCTCGTTCAGGATTCTCTCAAGTTGAATTTTCACAGTCTTGTTAGACACCACTGTTATCCTCCCTCGTTATTTTCTGTTCTCTGAATGTATGAATCCACAATCCCGTTAAGATATCCCTGAATATCGGAATCGATTATCTCATCGGTTTTTTTCCCATCAATAAACAGCTGTATTCCGGATGGTGTTCCTATAAGAGCAATATCCGCATCTCTCGCCTCACCCGGACCGTTAACTTCGCAACCCATCACTGCTATGGTGATATTCCCTGTTATTCCTTCGATACTCTCCTGCACCGATTCAGCGATACCGGCAACATCTATCCGGGCTCTGGCGCATGTCGGGCAGCTGACTATCCTCGGAAACCTCCGTCTGATATCAAGCGAAGAGAGAATCTCCCATCCAACCACAGGTTCCTTCTCAGGTGAACCAGATAGCGAAACTCGCAGTGTGTCACCGATGCCCTCCGCCAGCAGAACAGAAAGCGCCACAGCACTTCTTACGCTTCCTGTAAGTTGCGGCCCCGCTTCGGTAACACCCAGATGAAGCGGGTAGTCACATTCGGCTGACGCCAGCCTGTTGACTTCCACTGTAAGCATGGGATCGCTTGATTTCAGGGAAAGGACAATGTCCTGAAAACCGGTTTCCTCAAAGAGAACCAGATGTCTCTGTGCGGCGGCCCACATCGAATCTCTATTCACCCCTCCGTATTTTTCCCGAAGATCACCGGGGATGCTGCCGGAATTGACCCCTATGCGGATGGGAATCTGCTCCTCTGATGCCTTTTCTGAAATTCTCCAGATATCGGTCCTTCGTCTTATGTTTCCTGGATTGAGCCTCAGTTTGTTTGTTCCGGCATCGAGCGCCAATATGGCAAGCTCCGGGTCGAAGTGGATATCCGATACCACGGGAACGGGAGATCTTTCGATAATACTCCGCAAAGCGGCGGCAGATTCCCGGTCCGGTACCGCCACACGAACGATTTCAGCTCCCCGGTTCGCCAGCATGTTTATCTGACTGCAGACAGCTTCAATATCTGTGGTAGGAACGTTCGTCATGGATTGAACGGTTATGGGTGCTCCGCCACCTATCGGCAGGCCTCCAGCTATAACCTGTCTTGTATGGGACCTGCTGATACTAATACTCATTTTCCTCCAGATACATCACCACAATATTATACAGTAAAGAAATATGCATACCGGGAAGTATTTTTACAAGTTCTGCAAGTGTCACAAGTGATGTTTGGCCCAACGATCAGATCGCTCGGGCGGTGACAATTCTGGGCTGACCGGCAAGGTCGCTGAATGCTCTCACATCTTCCCATAGAGGGTCTTTTTCAAGTATTTTCGTCACCGTTTCTACCTGTTCCCGGTCAAGTTCAAGGGCAAGAAACCCTCCTTTTCGCAGAACGGCCGGAGCAGAAGCTGTTAATGAGAGGACCAGCTCAAGCCCGGAATCCCCCCCGTCAAGCGCTATCAGGGGATCTCCATCTCTTACTTCAGGCTCAAGATCCCCGATCTGATCTGAAGGAATGTAGGGAAGGTTAGCGACAATACCATCAAATATTCTAGTATCCTGCCTGAATGCTTTGATCATATCCGTTCTGATCAGCACCAGGTTGCGGGCATTGAAAAGTTCTTTATTCCTGCGCGAGAGCATCAGGGCTTCCCGGCTGATATCTGTTCCGATGACCAGCGCGGCCGGATACGCAAGAGCAATTGAAACCGCTATGACACCGGATCCGGTGCCAACATCGAGAATGTACCCCGGCTCGGAAAGTTCACTGATGAACAGCTCGGTAAGGTATTCCGTTTCGGGCCGGGCAATAAGGGCTCCAGGTCCTGTGATGAACGAACGCCCCTGGAAATCAACCTTTCCAGTAATATGCTGAAGAGGCTCCCTCTTTTTCCGTCTGTGGACTGCATCTCTGTACTTATCAAGACAGGACTCACATAAATCACATTCATGATTCAGATACAGTTCGTGCCGTTTCCAGTTCATTAAGTCGCACAGAAGCAGTTCAGCTTCCAGTCTGGGCGATTCAAGCTCTACCAGTTCCGCCTCGGCCCATCTGCAGGCTTGAAGAACTGTCAGGTTTCTCACGGTCCGGACGAGACCTCCGAGAGAAGTCTTTCCTGTTCGGCTTCGATAAGCGGTTCGATGATCTGGTCAAGGTCCCCGCTGAGAACGTCCTTCAGCGAATGAAGTGAGAGATGAATTCTATGGTCGGTAACTCTTCCCTGGGGAAAATTGTAAGTTCTTATCTTGGCGCTTCTGTCACCGGAGCCCACCATGCTCTTCCTGGTTTCAGCCCGTTTGGCATTCTCCTCTTCCTGTTTTTTCGCGAAGAGCCTTGAT
>CAZUYF010000071.1:0-9857 GCA_964624675.1 uncultured bacterium | reverse complement strand
AGATTTCCAAGTGCAGCACATTTTGCCCTGATATTACCCGTCTTTTCCGTAAGGCTTACGCACTTCCCGAAACATTCCATCGCGGATTCCCATTCACCTCTGCGAAGGTGAATAATCCCGAGTTTGCTGGTAGCGGTACTCAGGGCAGCCCAGTTCGCTGTTTTTTCCGCGGCACTCCTGAGTTTCTCATGAACTTCCTCGGCTGCCTCGTAATCCCTGTTGTAAATATGTACCCTCATGAGATTGTCATATCCCATAATAATGCTTTTAATTATGCCCGATCCTTCCGCAAGCTCCACCTGTTCCTCGGTGCATCGCTTCATCTTCTGATAATCACCTGTCTGCCTGTAAGTTATCGCGGACCAGTACAGGGATGCGCATATCAGGTTGGGTTTGCCTGATTTCCTGGCCAGTTCAATTGACCGCTCAACGAGGTTTATAGCCTCAGGGATCCTTCCTGCTGAACGCACAGCCAGGCCAAGCTGCATAACGGCAATAGTCTGATTATCAATATCGTCACTCTCCTCGAAAACAGAAAGGCAGTTAAGAAGCATCTCCTCCCCCTCTGCCAGCTTGCCTGATGAGCTCATGTACGCCCCGAGCTTGAGCATTACCAGCGCTTCACAATACCTGTCGATCGACGAAGAATCACGAATACGATCCAGCGTCCCGGAGAGAAGCTCTATTCCCCTGTTAAGAAGACCTTCATTTTTGTACACATCGGACAGCTTCAGCTCGGTATCGGTTTTTTCCGGTTCATCCTGCATGGGTATCAGTTTCCTGTACAACCTTGACGCAGCCCTGTTCTCGAAAATGTCAGCATACGCTGCCGCTGCCTGTTCCAGGAAAGATGCGGCTTTAGCATCGTCCCCCCCGAACAGGTAATGATCCGAGATCTTCTCAAGTCTTGATGGCGAAGGATACGATTCCGATTCTTTCTCGAGGAGGCGGCCGGCCATCAGATGAAACTCCCTCAGTTCCGCGATGGGTGACATCTCGCTGATCCAGTCACGAAAGAGGATATGTGAGAAGGAGCCGCCCGATCCTTCCAGGTTGAAAATACGTTTTTCCACGCAGGTCTTCAGGCAGTGATCTACCGATTCTGCATCAATCATAGCTTCCAGATCCGATCTTCTGAAGCTGCCGCCCAGAACGGATGCCGCAATGGCTACCCTTCTGGCTGAATCGGACATTAACATCATCCTGGAGATGAACATTTCTCTGATTGAAACTGGTATCCCGGAGACGGGAGCCTTCAGCAGCAGTTCACTGCCGCAGCTTTCGATTGAGCCGGTTTCGTTCAAATAATCAATCACCTGCTCAAGGAACAGAGGAACTCCCCCCGCCCTGTCCCAGAGGAACTCTACCAGTTTTTCTTCCGGTGATACGCTTCCGAGTTCCTCTACGAAGGATCTTATGCTGGATTGGGGCAATCCATCCAGGACTACTGTATCCGTTCTGACGTAAGAGGCAGTGCCGGGAAAATCTGGTTCATTTCCGTCCTCATCAGGTCTTCCAGTAACTATGAACGCCCTGGCTGCACCGGAAGTGTTCTCAATGATCCGCTTAACCGTAATCAGATCCTCCCTGGAGAACCACTGGATGTTTTCCAGCACGATTACCAACGGATCCCGCAAAGCGAGAACGTCAAAAAAGGTTACCAGAGCACGGCTGATCTTCTCTGCCCTCTGCGCGGGTTCAAGTCTGAACGCGATGGATTCCTTGTCAAAATTAAGCCCGAGAATGTACTCGAAATAAGGTCTGGCCTCCTCCAGTTCATCCCGCAAATCCCTGCATTCCCTCGGAAGTCCGATCGAAAGGTTAAGAATGAGCCCTTCCCATATACTGCTGAAAGCTTCAAGATTCTGATCAGGTGCAGCTCCGGGATTAAGGTCAAACCAGTTCTCGAGAAGATCAGAGAATGGAGCCGAACCCGCGGCATTGTTGCCCTCGATGAACATGAAATCCCGCTGAGGGATCGATCTTTCCACTTCAATCACAAGCCTGGTCTTGCCGATCCCTGGCGGAGCCCAGAGGAAAAGAATACCGTTACTCTCCTCCATCTCCAGGTCGAGAATAAAGCTGACGGCACGCAACAGCTGATGTTCACGCCCCACCATTGCCCCGCGGAAAGGTATCATAGATCCTATTCTCTGAACCAGCCGGGGATTCTTGAATAAGAATCGATGGCTATAAGTTTCTTCCGCGTGGAAATCCCTGAGAGAATGCTGATAGATGAATGGTGTGTACCGAATTCCTCCGCGAGAAATTTAAGAAGCTCAGCGTTCGCTCTGCCTTCAGAAGGGGGAGCCCTGAGGGCTATCTTAACCGTATTGTCGGCCATTCTTCCCCTTACCCCTGTAACTCCGGCCCTTGGAATAACCTTAATCCGTAAATGCAGAGTACCGCTTTCCCTGCTCATTGAATCCTGGTCGATTCATTCCTTTTTCAGGGGTTTTGCTTCGTCAATGAGCATAATGGGAATATCGTCCCTTACCTCGTAAACGAGACTGCAGGAATTACATATGAGAACCTCTTCCGGGTCGGTCCTGTAATCCAGCTCTCCTTTGCACTTCGGACAGGCGAGAATCTGAAGCAGTTTTTCATCAAGCATAATCCACTCCTAAATAACGAAGATACCCTGTTCAATTATGTTCTCTTCGGAACCATCTTCCTTCACTCCGGAGACGGAAACCTCCTCGGAGCCTATCATGAAGTCTGTATGAACGAGAGAAGAATTGCATCTGGTCTCTTCAAGCTCATCATCCGACATTCTGACACCATTCTCGATGCAGTCGGTGTAACCGTTTCCCAATGCGATATGACACGCAGCATTCTCATCGAAAAGAATATTGTAAAAAACCTTTCCGCTTCTGAAGATCGGTGAATTCGAATCTACCAGCGCAACTTCTCCAAGAGCACGGGCACCCTCATCGAAATCAAGGTACTGCTCCAGTATTGCCCTGTTGGTATCGGCGCCGAACTCAACTACCTTGCCAGCGCTGAACCTGAACCAGGCTCCCGTAACCTGTGTTCCCAGAACCTCCACTGGACGGGTGGTTTTCACGAAGCCGTCTGTTCTGGTATGGTCCGGTGTACTGAATATCTCTTCAGTGGGAATATTCGGGAAGAACTCTATCCCCCTCTGATTTACGCAGCTGCCCCCGGCGAAAATCCTGTTCGGTGCCATTCCTACGTACAGATCAGTATCAGGTCCTTTGAAATGAATTCTATCGTACCTTGCCCTGTTCATGTGTTCGCATCTTCTCTTGAGTTCTGCATCGTGCGCAAGCCAGGCTCGGGCGGGATCGTCATTGTCCAGACGCAGAATCGGAACAAGCACTTCCCAGATTCTTCTTTCCCAGTCTTCATCGCTTCCAAGAACTTTCACAGCCCAGGTTTCGGTGGGATAAAGACAGACATTCCAGGCAATTTTATTTGCAGATATGCCCTTCAGAAACCGGCGCATTACCTCCGAATTAGCCCTGCTTACATCTCCTACCCGTGCAGGATCGGCCCCTTCCATGATATCCGGGAATTCCGATCCCCTCAGAGAAATACTGCTCCAGCCGTCCTTCATATAGCAGTCGTACATATTCTCAAGGTGAGAGGGCATGAACTTCAGATTATCGTCATTCAGGGTCTTATCGATCCTGAGCCTGCTCAGCTCCGGGTCGGAGAACTGAAGCGATACAAGGGAAGCTCCTCTTGAATAGGCAACTTCCGCAAGAATCTTCGAAAATTCCCGCTGGATGACTTCGGTACGTATGAGAAGAGGCTGTCCCTCCTGAAGATTGATCGCTGTTTCGACGATAATTTCAGCATATCTTCTTCTGAGTATTTCAAAATCCATTGCTCAATCTCCATTCAGTTTCTGTCAGGAAGTTTCAGAAAAGTCCAAGAAAATCCACCCCGAGGGCTCTGTAACTCTCACCTCCCGTTTCAAGAATATCAATGAACTGCAGTGAGACTCTTACCTGCCCGAAGCTCTCCCAGTAGATCTCACCGCTCAGGAATCCGCCGTTGTTGTCAAAACGGACTGAATCAGCTTCATCCGTCGCAAAATCGTACTCCACAGCCAGCCCGAACCCGCCCGGAAGTGCTTTATTCATACCGGTCCAGACACCGATATGAATAAGTTCTCTAACGTCTGCACTTACACCGAGATGAAAAGCCATATCGCCACCGAATGAAAGGAAGTTCTTACTGACTGCAAGGTATAGATCCCTCGCCGATCTTCGGTAAGTAGACCCTGAGCGGATTGCTTCAGGTTCATTATCAAATCCCAGCAATACTCCAGGAAAGGATTCTGTTTCGTCGATGAACCTGAATCGTGCTTTCAGGTACAGATGATGGAACCATACTGGACTGTTAAGCCCGGTGATATTCCATCCTCCGTAACCAAGCCCGATTGCGAGTCTGGGGAAGATGCCCGCAGTGAGCGAAAACCTCAAACCATCATCGGGAAACGTATTCATGGAAAAGTGATACGTTCTGGGTGCGACAATACCCGCAGTGGGCTCCCTGACCAGCCTCATAAGTTCTCCGGATACAGCTTCCCCTGCAGATACCACAAGAAGACTGATAATAAGAATACTCCTGATAATCATATTCGCGGCCCCTTCCCCCTTGAAAGGATCACAGAATCCCTGCCAAGAAGTTCCCTCAGCCTCTCAATCAATTCACAGCCAGGAAACACCCTGATCGACCTGGAGAGTCCCTTTACCCTCCAGCCCGATTTATGTCTGATATCTACAATCACATCTCCGCCGCCAATGCTTGTCTTCATGCACTCAACGGCCTTCTGCAGCAGCTCCATTCTAGGGTTACTTCCATCAACAATTAGTGTAATCCCTGCCTTGAGCTGCAGTTTTATACCGTCAAGGGAGTATACTCTTCTCGCACTGAAACGGCTGTCCCCTCTTCTCCTTGATACTTCTCCATCCATCAGCACCAGCCTGCCGGGTTCAAGAAGATCAGAATATTTGAGCAGTGCATCGTTGAATACAACAACTTCACCAGTCCCGGTCCTTCCCTCCATCAAGACAAAAGCCATATCTCCGCGCTTCGTTGGTATGATCTTCTTCTGAACGATCATTCCAGCCGTTGTTACCACACTTCGTTCGCTGGTGCCGGCTCTTTCCACTGGGTCAGATGAGAAGCTGTCTATTTCATCTGAATACATTTCAAGCGGGTGTCCAGTCATATAAAACCCGAGAAGGGATTTCTCGAGTGAACAGCGCTGCTCAAGTGAGAACTCCTCCTTCTCCTCTATTATAGGCTCTCCTTCAATAGTATCATCTTCATCGTCGGCTGCTCCCTGAAACAGGGACATCTGTCCAGCTTCTCTGTGTCTTCTTGCCGCAGCTCCATAATTAACAGCCTGATCGATCGAATCGAAGAGCGAAGCTCTGTTAACTCCAAAGCAATCCATGGCTCCTGAGCCTACTAGTGATTCAAGTGTTTTTTTGTTCACATTGCTGTTACCAAGGCGCATACAGAGATCATAGATGTTCCTGTAATCACCATTTTCAAGCCTCTCATCGATTATCGCCGAAGCGGGGCCATCGCCAACGTTCTTAATAGCGGACAAAGCGTAGATTATCCTTCCGCTTCCGTCTACATCAAAGACCACAGAACTTGCGTTAACTGAAGGCGGGTTTACTGTAACACCTATTCTGCTGCATTCGTCGATTGTCCTGGTTATTCTATCTATCTTACCTATCTCACTTGTGAGACAGGCGGCAAGGAACTCGGATGGATGATGGACTTTCAGCCACGCCGTCCAGTAAGCAAGTGCCGCGTAACAGACAGCATGTGATTTGTTGAATCCGTAACCGGCAAATTTCTCTATAAGGTCAAACAACTTCTTCGCGGTTCTTTTGTTAACGCCTCTGTTAACTGCTCCTGATGTGAATTTCTCCCGCATCTGAGCCATTACTTCCGGATTCTTCCTTGACATCGCTACTCTGAGAATGTCTGCTTCAACCATAGACATACCCGCCAGAACATTCGCGATCTTCATAACCTGTTCCTGATAGATAATAACACCGTATGTCGGAGAGAGAACATCCTCCAGGTCAGGGTGGAGATAGGTTATTTTGAAATCCGCAGCTCCCGATTCTATACCCTTTTTATTATCTGCGTAAAGATCTATCATGGCCATGGATCCAGGGCGGAAAATAGCCACAGTCGCTATCACGTCATCGAAGCAGCTGACATTGATCTTTCTAAGAGCTTCACGCATACCTGAACTCTCCAGCTGGAACACACCCGCTGTTTCTCCTCTGCGGATAATCTCAAATGTTTCCGGATCACTGAAGGGCAGCTCCGTTACTTCCAGCTCCGGCTCTTTCCTGCGGATCAGTTCCTGGGCTCTGTGTATAACTGTAACGTTGCGAAGACCCAGAAGATCGAGTTTCAAAAGGCCGATCTTTTCTGCGCTCTTCTTCTCGTACTGGGTTGTAATACCTTCTTTTGCAGAATAGAGAGGAACGTAATCCCGAAGATTACCAGGGGTAATTATCACACCGGCAGCATGCACACCGGAATGCCTTGCAAGATTCTCCAGTATGTAACAGTAATCGAACAGTTTTGCCGTTTTCTCCTCGTCCCTGACTCTCCGCGAAAGCTCCGGCACACTGCTTACAACTTCGGGGAGCGGTGCACCTGGATCCGGAGCCGATGCCACCAGTTTCGCCAGAACATCTCCCTCCGAGACACTCAATCCCATCACCCTTGCAACATCACGCACCACCGATCTGTTTCTGATCCTGCTGAAGGTTATCAGCTGGCAGACGTTCTCCCTGCCGTACATTTCAATGATATGATCAATAATCTCACCCCTGCGTTCACAGCATACGTCGAGATCGATATCCGGCATTTCCTTTCTTGCGGGATTGAGAAAGCGTTCGAAACTCAGATCGTAATCCAGGGGGTTAATACCTGTGATATCAAGCGCATAGGAGACAAGGCTTCCGGCTGCGGAACCCCTTCCCGGTCCTACAGGAATGCCTCTGGACCTTGCCCACCTCATAAATTCCGACACAATAAGGAAGTATCCCGGAAAGCCCATATCCCCGATAATTCCCAGTTCGTAATCGAGTCTTTCCTGTTCAAGACTGTAGGGTTCTCTTTCAAGACGATGGACCAGTCCTTCGCTGGATAGCTTTCTCAGGTATTCCTGCATATTCTTCTCCCCCTCGGGAAGGGGAAATTCCGGAAGCAGGATATCTCCCTGAGTCAGTACGAAATCGCATTTCTCAGCAAGTTTAACCGTGTTTGTAACTGCCTCCGGGATCCAGCTGAAAAGCTTCTGCATCTCGAGGGGTGTTTTTACGTAAAATTCTGCAGTTTCAAAACGCATCCGGCCCGGGTCATCCAGATTCTTTCCCGTCTGAATACACAGGAGCACTTCGTGGGCTTCGTGATCCGATTTCCTCAGGTAATGAGCGTCATTGGTTGCCGCAACCTGTGCCTCGGTCTCCCTGGCAAGTTCAGCAAGCAGGGGCAGAACGATCTTCTCATCATTCAGCCCGTGGTCCATGAGTTCAATGAAGAAATTATCCCTGCCGACAAGATCCTGGTAGAAACGTACAGCTTCAACTGCTTTCTCTTTTCGGCCCGCAAGGAGATGCTGAGCCAATTCACCCTGAAGACAGGCTGAACCTATCAGCAGGCCTTCGCTGTGCTCAGCCAGAAGTTCAGTGTCTATTCTGGGCTTGTAATAGAAGCCATCGATATAGCCGGCGGATGAAAGCCTGGAAAGGTTGCGGTATCCAACATCGTTCTTTGCTATCAGTGTAAGATGATACCTTCTGCTGTTTCTGCTTCTGTCAGTCATGGATGGATCGGCAAGATAGGCTTCCATTCCCAGAACGGGATGAATATCTCTTGAGGCCATCTTTTCAAAGAACTGAACCGCACCGAAGAGGCTGCCATGATCAGTTACTGCAACGGATTTCATTCCGTTCTCTGAAAGATATGCGGCAAGCCGGTCAAATCTTATGGCACCATCAAGAAGGCTGTATTCAGAATGCAGGTGAAGATGAACGAAATCGACGGCTTTGCTCATCCGGACAGTTCCGTTTTCCTCGCCTCTGAATCTTTTTCGGAATCTCCATATATGCGGTCAAACTCACGTCGCTCTTCCCTGTCAGCTCTGTCGGTAAGGTCCTCTCCGTCTTTTCTGTATTTAAGAACAACATAGATCAGAGTCCAGGCGGACGAGCAACTGGACAGGAAGTACGATATGATTACCAGTAGTATGGCGGTTCCTGAAATACCTGCCAGAATTCCGGCTAACCCTGATAAGGCCTGAACATCTCCCTGCTGCCCCAGTAACCCTGAGAAAAAGGGAAGTGCCTCCGGTGCCAGCAGCTGCGGGCCTGAAGCCAGGGCAGCTACCAGTCCGCTGTCTCCGGCACCGGCAGAAACAGAAAGAGAGAGAAAGCTGATGGCAACAGATGACAGTAACAGGAATGCTGCTCCTCCAATCACGATGATCAGAATCGAGAGCAGCCAGTAAAGACACAACCGCCATGACTGGGATGTGAGTGTTGAAAATACTTCGAAGATCGATTCAAATGAATCTCCACCCGTGCAGGCTACAATAGCCGGCAAAAGCTTCAGGGACAGGATCAGCGCGAATAAAGTCAGTACCCCAAGCAGCATGACGCCCCAGAGAGGCACTGAAAGGAGTGAAGCGGCAACGGGACCGATAACAGGGATCCTGGATATCAGGCCGGTCAGGGCGCCAGCGCCGTAAATGAGGAGGAGTGTCATAACAAGCATGATGGGAATCGAGATCAGGGGAACTGAGTGTCCTTTTACGAAAGCAGCCGCATCGGAAGTTGAAAAGAATTCATCTCCACGGAGCTGCTGGAATGTCATTTTCGATACCATTAACGATCCGCGCATAAGCACATAGATTATCAGCACAACACCGACAATCAGAAGAATGACAGGTACGGGGTCCATCCAGAAGAGGGATCCGGGGAGGGGAAGAAGGCGGCTCTGAGTCCATTTGGCTGCAAGATCACAACCGGCAGCGAAAAAACCCAGGTAAACGAAAAAGTCCCATATGACCCAGGAGAGAACAAGTGTTTTAAAGAAAATCCAGATCTTCCTTGCGCTGAAACCGTACCTCGTGCACGCAGGAATATCTTTAACAGTGAAAGTCAGTTTTTCTGGCACATCAGCTCCCTCCGGTAAACAAGCATTTCATCTCTGAACAATACTATCTGCCGTCCTTTTTCGGTAGGCCAGAGTGAGCCCACGTACTCGATGGACTCCCGAATCCAGCAGCACTCCAGCGGCACTGTCAATAGTGCTGCAGGTTGTTGCCACATCATCCACAAGCCAGATATCCACTCCGCCTGGTACTCTGCACCGGCTTCTAGTGTGAAAGATACCTGAGACGTTCTGTCTTCTCTCTGATGGAGACAGACCAACTTGCGTGGGGCTGTCATCCTTTTTAAGAATATCAAGACTCCTGCAGCCGGACATTGACGCCAATTTTGCGGTGATCAGAGCAGTCTGATTGTATCCCCTCTCCCTTATTCTTTTTCTTCCTGCCGGAACAGGAACAAGGATATCACCCGGACCTGGAAGCTTCTTTGAATACTGCATAATCATACCTGCAGCCGCTTTTGCCAGGTGCTTCTCGCCGTTAAATTTCAGCCTGACAATAATCTCTCCGGGAAGACCCCTGTACATAACTGCTGAATAGACAGGGACACCGGTCATTCCGGTTTCCAGATGATCGGAAGGATTTCTGAAAGAAGAACCTGTGCTGCTCCAGTGAATCTCACTGCATCGGTCTATTCGAAGCTCACACCAGGGGCATAGAAGTTCAC
>CAZUYF010000070.1:0-9909 GCA_964624675.1 uncultured bacterium | reverse complement strand
AAGATAAGTCGGATCAGACCGAGAGGAAGGATCATCTGCTCGGCCGCATAAGGGACTTCTTCGGCATCAGATAATTAGGGACGGAGGCTTTTTATTCTGAAAACACAAATAATTGACATCTAGTGATTGACATAGTGTAATATTATTTGCCCAATCGGAATAAAAAGCCTCCGTCCCTATTTTAAAAAATAACCTGGCTCAGGGCGTAATAAATTGCCATCAGGGACGAAAACACCGCGCTTGCAAGGAATCTCCATTTCAAGGTAACTCTATTCTGAATCACATAATTGGCGGTAAAAGCCACTGGCACATTTGCCATGAACGCATAAAGTCCAAGTCTGAGGAGGTTCCAGTTTATGCTCGGGCTCCCCTGCAGAATCTGAATGAATAGAAGATGTCGTGCTATCCAGAGCGGGTTGAAATAGAGAATGGCTAGACCGGCTCTTGACAGTGAGCCCTGAAGACCGCTTATTCCAGCTGTCTTTGTGTCTATCCATCTGAACCAGTTCGGGATTTCAAAGGCGTAGACGGTCCCGCCTATGAACATCATACCCGCCATACGCACAAGTGAAAAATCCGATAGAATAATAGATGCGATAGAATCCCCAATAGAGTATATGAGAACTCCCCTCAGAACGTCCGAAGCTCTATATCTGAGTTTCAATATCGGCTGCTCTACCGCTTCTTCTGCAGAAGCAGGAGGATCTTCTCATTTGTCATGGGGGCTGAATAAACCGGAGGTATTTCCGGGTCGCATGCCCGAATGGCATTAAGAATCGCGAAATAGGTTCCAATCCCGTACATGAACGGTGGTTCTCCAACGGCCTTGGAGTTGTAGACCCCGGCGTTTTCTGAATGGCATTCCAGGAATTCGATATCCACTTCCCCCGGAGTGAAGTGAATATCGGGGATCTTGTATGTTGCAAGGGAATCAGACAGAAGAGCGTTTGTCTCCGGATGGTATTTCAGCTCTTCGAGAGTGACCCATCCGATCCCCTGAAGGAGTCCACCTTCAACCTGCCCCCTGTCAACAAGGGGATTGATGCTCTCTCCGCAATCGTGAACGATCTTGACGGAATCCACCGAAAAAACGCCCCTCAGTCTGTCAAGAGTTATTTCGGTAACAGCTGTTCCCGCTACATGGTAGGAAAATGGTCTGCCTTTCTCGGAAGATTTGTTGAAATGCAGTCCCGGTGTAGCATAATGGGCCTGGGATGACAGGTTTACTCTCGCAAGATACGCAAGGCCAATAAGCTTATTCCACTCGAGATGGGTCTTCTTCCCGTCGATGGTAATTTTTTCGTGCATCAGATCGACCCGGCTGTCCGGATGCGCCCCGAGGTGTTTTCCGGCAAAAATGAGAAGCCGCTTGAGGATATTACTACAGGCTATTCTTACGGCATTTCCATTCATGTCCGCAGCAGAGCTCGCTGCAGTTGGTGAAGTATTGGCTGACCTTGTTGTGTTTGTCGATTCCACCTTGATCCTGAAGAGATCGATCCCGAAGGTTCTAGCCGCTACCTGGGCAATCTTCGAATTGACTCCCTGCCCCATTTCTACAGCTCCGGTGCTGATTCCGACGCTACCATCGGTATACACATGAACGAGAGCATTGGCCTGGTTCATGGATATATGGGTGAAGGAAATACCGAAACAGACCGGCATGAATGAAATACCTTTCCTGAACATGACATTACTGCTGTTGAAGTCTTTGATCCTTCCATCATTATTTTCAGACCTGTACATTTCGAGCGCTTTCTTCCAGGATCGTCTTATCTCGTTTCCCTCGTACGGCATGCCGAAGGGGAACATGTCACCTTTTTTCAGAAGGTTTTTTTCCTGTATGTCAAGAGGACTGATCCCCAGTTCAAGCGAGGCGCTGTAAATAGCTGATTCCAGAACGTACATGGCCTGCGGCGCTCCGAAGCCTCTGAAAGCCGTGTTGGGCGGAAGATTGGTTTTACAGGAAACACCTGTAGCTTTTACATTAGGGATGAAATAAGCATTTGTTGAATGAAACAGTGTCCGTTCAAGGATAGCCGTTGAAAGGTCGGACGCTGCCCCTCCGTTCTGGTAGTAAGTTACCTCCCATGCTAACATCGTCCCGTCGTTTGCAAGGCCCAGCTTGAAATCGGAACTGTAAGGGTGCCTTTTGCCTGTCCAGGTCATGTCTTCATTACGGTTAAGCACGAGTTTTACCGGTTTTCCTGTAAGCTGCACTCCCAGTGCCGACATTACTGCCCAGGGCGTTGCCTGGTCCTCCTTGCCCCCGAAAGCACCTCCCAGCCTTCCCACGTTAACCTCTATCTTGTTCATCGGCAGCTTGAGAACTCTGGCGGCAACCCTCTGTACGAAAGTGGGTCCCTGGGTTCCGGAGGTTATCCTGATACAGCCGTTCTCCATCGGAACGGCGAAAGCTGCCTGGGTTTCAAGGTACAGGTGCTCCTGTCCTCCCGAATCAGCGCGACCGGAAACTATGCAGTCGCATCTATTCCATGCCTCGGATGTATCCCCCATTGAGAAAGTTCTCGGAGGCGCTATCAGCATTCCCTTTTCGAACGCTTCTCTCGGCTCCACGACCGATGGCAATACAATTGTTTCCAGCTTTATCACCTTAACTGCCGCTCTGGCCTTCTCCGGCGTATCCGCCAGTACTACCGCCACGGGCTGTCCGATGAAAAGCAGTTCCTTTTCTGCCAGAAGCAGTTCATCCTTGATGATGCTGCCTATCTGGTTCTTTCCCGGGATGTCTTCCGCTGTGAAGACAGTTTCGACACCCGGCATCGACATTGCTTCAGCGGTTTCCAGTTTCTCTATCACACCATGAGATACGGGAGAAACAAGCACCGCAGCATGGAGGAGGTCTCCCGGAAGCTTGAAGTCGTCCACGAACAGAGAGGTGCCCCTTACATGCAGCAGCGCGTCCTGATGTTTCACAGCAGACCCTCCAGATCGGTCTGCTCCGGGAAAAGTTCAACGAAATGGGCGGCCACAAGTTTGCCAAGAAGGAGTTTCTTGTACTTAGCAGACCCGCGTACATCATCGATCGGACTTATTTCGCCCAGGGCAGTCCTGACTGCAAGTTGAGCGGTATCCATGCAAACCTTCATGCCTTTCAGGGCAGCAGAAGTTCTTCCAAGATAGAGGGGAACAGGCGCAACGCCTCCCGCGGAGATATCAGCCTTTTCGATCCTGCCGCCTCTCACCCTGAACGCGGCAGCTGTATTAACGGAAGCTATATCGAGATGTTTCCTCATGGCGACCTTCTCAAAATTAATAAAGGTATCGGAATCGGGTAGATTGTACTCGAGGCTTTCCAGTAATTCACCGGGAGAGAGGTCAAGTGCTTTGTAACCCCTGAAGAAATCCTTCAGCTGTACTTCCCTGTAATCAGATCCCTTTGATATCCTCAGCTTCGCATCCAGCGCAAGGAAGATAATGGTGAGGTCGCCTATGGGAGACGCGTTTACGATGTTACCCCCCACCGTGGCCCTGTTGCGGACCCCGGATGAGGCTACAAGCTGAAGGGAACGCTCAAGGTTACCCGAGTCATCGAGTACTCCGGAATCGATGATATCCCGCACGGTTGCCCCTGCTCCGATAAGAACCCTGTTCTTCAGGACAGTTATTTCCTTCATCCCTGTTTTCCGGGAGAGGAATTTCAGATCAGCATTCCTGAGGTCTTCAGCATTCAGTGCGAAAAGGTCGGTTCCGCCTGCTACCGTTACGGTCTTCCCCGAAACTTTCGTTTCGGATGCTTCTGGCTCACAGGTATCCATGGTCTTCAGCATCTCCTCAATCCCGAGGAAGTAAGGGGGCAGTATCTCTTTTTCAACAAGCCATTCAAGATGTTCTCGCGAAGTACAGCGTTCGGCGGGTGAATGTCCAATCAAACCGGATACTGTTTTTGCGGATTTATTTATGGAAACGTATCCCGTGCATCTGCAGATATTTCCTGCGAGGGAACCTGCCGCCCCGGCACCGCCGGGATCGACTGTTCCCAGAAGATAGCCTGTAAGGGACATGATAATGCCGGGCGTACAGAAACCGCACTGGGAGGCGCCTTCGTCCACAAAAACCTGTTGAAGAGGGGAGAGTCCTTCTTTCGGATTAACACCTTCGATAGTTACAAGATGCCTGCCGCGGAGTTCACCAACCGGAAGAATGCAGGAATTCACAGCCATGTACTTAATACCCTGCGGAAGGGGTGTTCCCAGCAGTACAGTACAGGCGCCGCAGTCACCTTCTCTGCAGCCTTCCCTGGTTCCGCTCAGCCCTGCTTCCCCCCGAATCAGATCAAGAGTAACTGCTCCCGGTGGAAGCCCGGTTGTGTATTTCTTATCGTTTAGAATGAATGATATCATCTTCCCCCACCTCCCTGAACTTCAGTGAGTATAATATTCTCAGTGAGATAGCGGTATTTCCGGATAGTACTCTTTCAGTTTTTCTCCCAGTTCCGTGCAGGAAGCCTCGGTACTGGTATAGATCTCCTCAGCCCTGTGAAACTCAAGTATGCCGATATTCCGGATATCAGGCTTTATGTAAATATCAGGCTGACTGATGTCCAGTTTTGTCTTTACAATCGATCTCTGCATTATGTCGAACATCTCAAGAACTGCTTTTACCGCTCCGGGCGGTTTGCCTGACCCGGATTCTGCATATCCCAGAACATCAACAGCAACTATAAGGTCGCAATCGTCCAGGACATCAAATGGCACCGGATTCACACCTCCACCGTCAATAAGAACCCTCTCTCCGTATTTTACCGGAGTAAACAATCCCGGCAGACCCATGCTTGCCTTGACCGCCTTCAGTAGATTCCCTGAGGAGAGGATTGTCTGTTCGGACGCCCAGAAGTCGGTTGCAACAACCTTCAGCGGTATTTCAAGATCCTCAAAGTTATCTGTATGGATTGCATCGTAGAAATATTTCATGATAGAATCGCCTTTAAAGATCCCCGGCCCAAGGAAGTCAATATCCATAAATTGAACAAGCTTTTTGATATCTTTTAGAAATTCGCCTGGTGAAGCGCTTTTTCTGATAATCGTATCCTGCACCAGACTGCGAATCTCGGAGCCCTTCATTCCGGATGCATAAAGGGCTCCCAGCACAGCACCTATACTGGTTCCCCCTATACAGCAGGGTCTGATATTCATGTTATCAAGTACCTCAAGAAGCGGAATATGGGCAAGTCCTCTCGCTCCGCCCCCGCCCAGAGCAAGACCCAGCCGTATATCACCCTCTTTAATGTCCGGCTTCTTCATACCTAGAAGTTTCCTGATTTTACTGGCAAGATGACTTATCATTAATATCTCCCGCAGGTCTTGATGCTTCCTGTCCAATCACAATTAATCAAATAGAAATGATCTGGCGGCATGCATATCCTCCGATGGGATCGTGAAGATAACATCAAAGGGTACCATATCAACTTCTACAGTGGCTGTTAGCAGGTAATAGTTTCCAAATTCTCCTTCTGAATGTGCCGTGATTCTAAAGGTATCATTGTCGGGGTATGAAAAACGGTCCAGATCATTCAAAGAGTGAATTTCGGTAATAACAGGAGTATCTTCAGGTAAGTACCATTCGGTAAAATCAGTATTCAGTACGGCCAGGTTTACAGGATCAAAGCATCTCACGCCGATAAAAGCGTATTCTTCATCATTGTACCGGGCGAAAAGAACTGAATCCCTGATGAAATACTCCGGTCTCAATTCGCCTGCGGTGAAGTACGAATCACCATTATTGTTAACAGACCACTGAATCCCCCACTCTTCCAGAGCCCCGGCAATTGTAAGTGCACCATCAGCGCTGTTGAAACGGATTCCACCGTATTCCTCCTCGGCTTCAATCATGCTTCCCTGTGATTCCCATTGAAAACTGAAATCCGTTAAATCCATACAAAGAAGGAACCACCTTGTCTCCCACAGGTAATGGGACCCGTGGTTAAAGCCAGTCCTTACAAGAAACACCGCTTTCTCTGAAGATCCAGCTAGCACTTCGATGTCCGTTGTCATTACGTCCGGTGGCGTTGCCCATGCAATATGGATTAAAGTAAAGCCCAGCAGTATTTGGATGATTTTCGTACGCATATGCCTCCTCATATATCCGGATAAGCATGATGATCTTCAGGCTTACCGCCATCATGCCATGCCATGTAATTTGCATTCCAGTTCAGAGCACCTTCAAGTTCCTGCGCTGTGATGTTCAGTGTATCAGCACAGAGTGCAATTAACTTCTCTCTCGGTAGAATTTTTCCAAACTTCTTTTTCGCATGGTTTACAGCAGCACAGCATAACCATGAACTTGGGGATCTGGAATGGTGCCAGTAATTTGCTGGACTGTTCAGATATTCGAAATCCTCTTCGGAGAAACAGTATTCCTGACCCTCATGTTCAATTTTCGCTTCCCTGTTGTAGTAGGACAGGAATATCTTCCATTGTTCTTTGTCCCTGAAAGCCATTCTAATAATTCCCGTCTTTGCACACCTGAAACATGCAGGTTAATCCCCAGCAGGCGGAGCATAGCCCACCGGACCATCTGAATAGCCGACCTCGTCCAGCCACCATTGCGGGTAACCCACCTCCACCGCCATGTCGCCGGCGGAGTTCACGTAACCGTCATCGTATCTGACGATAAGCATATCCGCCAGCGACCACCAGCGATCAACCACCGCATCGGCGTTCGCTATAGACCAGCGCGTGAGGTAGGCTCTGGCGCCGCATTCATCCTCCTCCATGATCTCCATGGCGGCTGCGTCCACGAGTGCGACGTCGGCAAGCTCTGCGTTCTCCACGCTGTCCTGCACCGCCCCGATGTCCTTTATCATGTAGGAGTACTTCAGCTCGGCCCAGTTGGAAACGAAGTTGAAAGCCCACCAGGCGCTCTCCCTGCCGAATACCCTGGTATCTCCGCTCTGGTAGCTCCAGGGCAGATCGTTCATACCGCAATAGAATGGGACGAAGCAGGTCTCAGCCGGCTTGTCGGGGCCCATCCAGCAGATGCCCCCAACCGGATCAGGTAGCCAGTCCCTCCCCTGACAGACGTAAACGAATCCGACATACCCGGCGGAGATTGGTCTCTCCCATGCGCCGGATTGGTCAGTAACGGTTTCACATCCGATGAACCCATGGTCGTCGTACTCTCCGTAATGCCTGTTGGGATAACCGAAGGGTCCCGCTGCTGAACCGACCGTCATATCGAACTCGGTTCCCTCGAAGTGATCCCTGTGAAGTCTCATCACTCCGCGAGTGGAAAGCAGCGTATCCGGCGTTACCGAGAAAGGGTAATATTCGGTGTTGCCATCCGCAACCCATGGAGAAAGCCCCAGTGACGGTGCTACAAGGGATTGAATCCTCCATACTCTGCGCAGTGCATCGTATGGATGCCTGCATTCACCCTGTGCAACAGTTGTCAGCCAGTCAAGCGGTCCATCTGCCGGATCCCACCAGCCCAGCGCTGCAGCTTGTTCAAAGAGATCCGAACAGTAGAGCAGGTCCGGATCATCCGGATCTATCTCTCTTATCCGGAACTCGTTGGCGGCTACAAAAACTTTGCCGTCGGGCACCCTTCTGGCGACCCAGAGTCCGCCGGAGCTGTCAACCGTACCGCAGCAGACCTCGAAGACCCAGCCCTCCTGGGGGTCCCCGACCGGGAGGGTTTCACCGGTACCGTAATAACCATATTCCTCTACCAGCCAGCCCATCAGTTCGACAGCTTCCCGAGCGGTGGTGCAGCGCTCGAGCGCCACACGCGAAAGCTCACTGGAGTAGAAGAGTCTCTTCTGCGGATCGGCCGGGAGCTGCCATCTGGCGCTGTTCGTACACTCTCCTATCATTACCTGATGTTCGTTCATGATGCCATATGTGCCATCGAAGTAGGAGTAGGTGTGTTCCACCTGCGGTATGCTCCCCAGGGGGATGTAGGACTCAGCCCCCATGGCCTGCATGTATCCAGGACCGCGCTCCCCGCAGACAAGCCTGGGTTCAAGGACGGCGTTGTATTCAGGCATCGGTCCCAGGGCCGTCGCGGAGCAGTAGACGGGACGCTCCGAACCGGGTTCATGGTCCATCGCAGGTACGAAGATAACCCTCTCGTCCATCAGCTCGTTATCGTCGGAGTGAGTTACGTAAAGTGACCCGTCTACGGTAGCCCCGACTGTCACAAGGGTGGTCGTACATGCCTGGGCATACTTCGCGAGAAAGATGAATGATAAGGTCGCAAGAAGAATCATCGCGGGTCGTCTCATAAGAGCCTCCTGACGGTAGCGTACCAACAGGTCAATTGCCAGTTGGAAATTGGATAATTATCATCTTTCCGATCATATATTTTGGTAACTCAGTTAACAATGATCAACTTATCGGAATCTCGAATGTGGGTTCCCACTCGACAGCTGAGTATGTAAGCACCGCTTGGAAGTCCCGATATATTTATGGTTCGGATTGCTGCACCTGCCGGCAATGACTCATCAACAAGTATCCTGGAGCTCCTTCCATCAATTGAGAAGAGCTCTACCCGGCATCTCCCGGGTTGTGGAGGAAAAAGCCTGATAACACAACTCTCTCGCACTGGACTGCCTATAACACTTATCAGTTTTTCCTCTTCAGGATCATTCGACTCGGTTCCCTGCGGTTCCGTGGCCAGGTAGAGTCGAAGCTGTCCATAAAAATCACCAGAGATAATATCCAGGCGGCCGTCATCGTTCCAGTCGTACAGGCAGATGTTGTGATGCCAGTGGTAAATGGGTTCTCCGTCGCTTTCGAGCTCTATGCCGCCTTCGAAAACTGGATTCTGATTTGTACCCACATTCCTGTAGAAGTGAACCCAGCCCCAGTTTGGTCCGTTGTCATATCTGCCGCTGCTGATGGGAAACTGCATTTCGGTCTGCTGCGTTGTATTAGAAAAGGGTCCCGTGTCACACGCAGCCAACACCAGATCATCAACACCGTCACCGTCCATATCACCAACCTGAGGGCCAGAGCGCCATTTCTGGATGTATGTCCCGCTACTGGTCAGGCCCTGATAACTGTTGAACTGAGGGTTCCCGGCAGTTCCCTGGTTCTGATACAACCGAACACTGCCGCCGTCCATAAATTCTCTGCCGACAAGCAGGTCCTGCAAACCGTCACCATTCCAGTCATGTACCGCCGGGCATGAGATAAAACCAACATCTATCTGTGTGCCGTTGCATTGTATATGCGGCATCTCCATCAGGCTGCCATCGCTGAGTCTTTCATAGTAGTAAACATACCCGCAGCCGCTTCCAAAGATCAGATCCATTCGACCGTCATTATTCCAATCCACAACCTGTGGATTCGGTGTAGCTGCGTGTCCTCAAGTACTGTAAATCTCAATTGGCTCATTGTTTGCCTGCAGGTAACTGAAATCTTCAAAAACAGGATTACCTGTCTCTCCCTGGTTCAGGTAGAGTCTGAAATGCCCGTAACACGGGTCTCCCATCCCGTAGGGATCCGGGTTCTGGTTAACCTCGAAGCCCTCCGAAATAATAAGGTCCGCCAGGCCATCGCCATTCCAGTCCGCTATACAGGGAGAAGCCAGATTTTCGACTTCAATTCCCCCTCCGATCTCCACCGGTGGTTCAAACGCGGGTTGTGCCAGCAAAGTTGAAACCATCATAACTACTTGTGCAAAAAGATACTTCAAACTACTTCCTCCTTTTATTTACTCAAATCTTATGTAGACGATTAGTGTTTGCATTATCCGTACTGAACGGTTGTTTCTATTCTAGAACGCATTTCTCATGGGCATTGTTCCTGAAAACATCAGAGTATTTCTTATCCGATCATATTTCCTGGCTGAAATGACAATACCGCTGGTAATCCTGCCCCGTCAATGCCTTGCAGGGCTGCTGAATCCTCGAAGACTATCAAGGAAAGTTGAATAATCATGTGT
>CAZUYF010000069.1:0-10006 GCA_964624675.1 uncultured bacterium | reverse complement strand
GGGACTATCAGCCAGTGGTTCCCTTGGTCTGGTAAGAGATCTGCTGTTCCCATGGGAAGGGAACCTGGGCGTAAACGTCGGGCGGGAGATATCAAGGAATCAGAATATCAGTATTTCTCAGGATATCAATCTGTTTGACTATCTGAACCCAAGATTTTCCTTTGATTCAAACTATGGTCAGTCCAGGCTTGCTCCTCATACTATCTCAGGCGCTGATTCACTGGGATTGCCAAGGTTTTCGATTTCAGCCACAAGAAGGGTTAATGTCAGAATAGGGCTTGTTCATACTATAAGAAGCCTTGCGGGATTGCGGGATGAAAGGCTGGATGAGGAGGCTGAAACGGGGAGTCCAAGGTGGTTCCTGATTAAGCTCGAGCGCTGGGCAAACATGATCAATGATCCGAATATCACCTATTCTGAAACTGAAGGCAGTGAGTACAGGGATATGGAGTTCATTCCCGACTGGCGTTACCAGACCGGTCTCGATCCGGTACTTGATGATGAAGTTCCTTGGGACAGAACAAAGGGATGGAGCCTGCAGGTGTCCGGAGGATTCAGGCCGGTATCTTCCATGTCAATCAGGATGGAGTACAGATCATCGGAGAACAAAAACCTCTATTCCGGATTCTGGAATAATCAGAGATCGAAGACCTGGCCCTCCATTTCCTTTTCATGGTCCGGATTGAACAGGCTGGCAGGATTGAGCAGCATTATAAGGACTGGTTCAGCCAGCTCCGGATACAGCATCGAGACAAGCGAGAGCGGAAGATTTGAAAGTGATGTCTATACACCGACTACAGAGACTATAAAGACAAACTGGACGCCCCTTTTCAACATCAGCGTTACTCTCCTGAACGATGTTCAGATAACTCTCACCGATAATGTAACAAGAACAGTGATGCAGAGCTTTACCGGAACCCAGGTAAAGACCGAAAGCAGCAACAGCAATATTCAACTAAGAATTCAATACTCATTCAGTGCTCCCGGTGGGTTTGCCATACCGTTGCCGCTGCTTGACAGACTTCGGATAAGTTTCCGGAGTGATCTCACAACGAGTCTAAGTGTAACAAGGTCCAGTACCAGGAGTGAGTTGTTTGGAAGTGTAGTCGGCGCACAGCTGCAGACCGACAGGGAGGAATGGCGGATAGAACCTGCGCTGAATTACGATTTTGGCACTGTAGTTGCCGGACTTACAGGTATTTTCGGCTGGAAAACCGATAGAGTCAATTCACAGTACAATCAGCGTGACGTCGGAATGAATATCTGGGTGACCATTAATTTCTAACATCCGAATCGCTGCAATATCTTTTGATAACCACCGGTCATTTACATCAATCATATAAATGCTCATTATTGCTCTGTAGAAACATTACTTCCTTTTTAGGAATGTACAGCAGAACCTGAGTGGGTATAATTGTACGAGTGTTGCACGATGGCTTGGTGTATAAGTTGATTTTGGAGGCTTGATGAACATAAAGATAGGTCAGCTTCTTCTGAATTCGGGGATCATTACGAACAAGCAGCTTGAGAAGGCACTCAGCAAACAGAGTGAAGAAGGCAGCAGGATCGGATACCATCTGGTGAATATCCAGGCCATTTCGGAAGAAGACCTGAATAAATTCCTGGCAAGACAGCAGAGCATCGAAAGTGCAGATCTCAATAAATCAGAAATAGAAGAAGATATCATTCATCTTATATCAGGTGATATAGCAAGAAGGTATGAAGTTATTCCCATCAAAAGGGAAGGCAGAAAACTTATTGTTGCCATGACCGATCCAAACAACCTCTTTGCGATTGATGACCTTAGATTCTCATTGGGAATGGATATAGAACCCCACATATGTGCTTCCAGCATGGTGAAGAAAGCCCTGTCGAAATATTACCCTGATTCCGAAGCCATCGTACCCATCGAGGAAAATGAGAAGGGGAAAAAGGCCAGTTCCATACACGAAGCACTTGCCGATATAGATGACGAGGGCATTATCGAAGACTCCGAAATGCTTATGGGAGACGAAGTCTTTGAATCCATGATTATCCAGGATGATGAAGAAGATGAAATCGAAGACGAGGATCTTGATTACAGTATTTCGGATTCTCCGGTGGTCAAGCTCGTGAACAGTCTCATTGCCGATGCGGTAAGGAGGGGAGCAAGTGATATTCATTTTGAACCTTTCGAGAGATACGTCAGGGTCAGATTCAGAATCGATGGTGTTCTTCATGAAGTAATGCGCCCAAGCCGGAAGTACAGATCATCCATGGTCAGCCGATTGAAGATTATAGGTGGAATGGATATCGCTGAACGTCATCTTCCACAGGATGGCAGGCAGAAGATACTTGTCGGTGACAAGTTTGTTGACCTGAGGCTTGCGACCCTGCCTACTCTTTTCGGCGAAAAGGTTGAAGTCAGACTGCTGGACCGCAGTGCCGTTATCCTCGATCTTGAGAAACTAGGATTCGAAGAAGAACCTCTCAAGGAATTCAGAAAAGGCATCCACAGACCTTTTGGAATTGTGCTGGTTACCGGACCCACCGGATGCGGTAAAACAACAACTCTGTACTCAGCCCTTACAGAGCTTAACGACATCGGTGTAAACATAATGACTGCTGAAAATCCTGTAGAATTCAATCTTAAGGGTGTCAACCAGGTCCAGATGAATTCCGATGTCGGATTGACCTTCGCCAATGCTCTCAGAGCTTACCTTCGCCAGGATCCGGACATTATCATGGTTGGAGAAATCCGTGACAAGGAAACCAGTGAAATTGCGATAAGAGCAGCTCTGACAGGTCACCTGGTGCTTTCAACTACGCACACGAACGATGCTCCCAGCACTATTAACAGGCTTATAGACATGGGAACCGAACCCTTCATGCTGAGTACGTCGATTGTATGTATCGCTTCTCAGAGACTTATCAGGAAGATCTGTCCCAAATGCAAAACTCCGATCCATGTTCCGGAAGATGCCTTCGTTGATGCTGGAATTGACCCTGAACGTTTTAGTAACATAGAGCTTTCTGAGGGGACCGGCTGTTCATACTGCAACAAAACAGGTTATAAGGGTAGAATGGGGATTTTCGAAGTCATGCGTGTCGATGAAGATATTCGCCAGCTGATAGAGGGGGATGCCAACAGTTTAGAGATCGAAAAAGCTGCACTTGAAAAAGGTATGGTTAACCTGAGAGAAGCAGCTCTTCGGAAGCTTGAAGCCGGACTTACAACTTTCGATGAAGTCCTGCGCGAAACGATCTCGAACGAATAACGGAGGTTATTTTTGCTCAGCAGACTTGGTATGATGCTTATGGAATCCGGGTTGGTAACAAGCGATGAAATCAATCAGATCGTGACCGAGTACGGACCTGGTGAGATTGAACTTGCTGACCAGCTGGTATCGATGGGCATTGTACCTGAAGATCTTATCACCGAATATCTATCCGAGATATACTCTGTTAAACCCGTATTTCTCAACGAGATGGAACTTGACCCCTCCCTTGCAGAAACTATACCGGATGAGATTGCCAGAAGATATCTCCTGGCTCCCTTTAAAGACGAAAAGGATTACCTGCATATCGGTATGGGTTCTCCGGGGGATCTTTACGCGATCGATGATGTGAAATTCGCTGTTGGAAAAGGAGTCATTGTCTATGCTTCGGCTCCATCTGCCGTAAGAAGAGCCCAGAATGACCTGTACGGCAAGCAGGATGCCCTCGTTTCGGTAAAAGATCAGCTGGACGATTATGAGGAAGATCTTGATGATCTGGAGGTAGTGCAAACCCTTGGATACGAGGGGGAGGAGGAAGTAGAGCTCGACGAAGGGGATCTGGAGGACGAATATGCGAACCTCTCCGAAGGTCCGATAGTAGCTTTTGTTAACTCGATCATTGCGAAAGCTGTTCTTACTGAAGTCAGTGATATTCATATAGAGCCCTACGAGAAGTACCTCCGAATAAGATACAGGCGGGACGGCAAATGTTTCGTGGTCAGAAAGCTTCCAAAGAAAGTGCAGCCTCAAATCTTAAGCAGACTTAAGATAATGGCCACTATGAATATAGCAGAGAAAAGAAAAACCCAGGATGGTCGAATCAAGGCCATTATTGATGGGAGGTCAATTGATTTCCGTGTAAGCGCGGTACCCACCATCAACGGTGAGAAGATCGTTATGCGTATCCTTGACAGGGGCAGCCTGGAGCTCGATCTCCGGGAACTGGGTTTTCCCGAAGATGCGCTTAAAGTTTTTCTGCAGGGAGTCAGTTCTCCATACGGGATCGTTCTGGTAACAGGTCCTACGGGAAGCGGCAAGACAACCACTCTTTATTCTGCTCTGAGCTCACTGAATACAGATAATGTTAACATTCATACAGCTGAAGAACCGGTGGAGTACAGTATAGAAGGTTTAACTCAGTCCCAGATTGATTTCAGTAAAGGTTACGATTTCGCCTCAGCTCTCAGAGCAATTCTCAGGCAGGATCCGAATATAATCATGGTGGGGGAAATAAGAGATTATGAAACTGCCAGCATAGCCATAAAGGCTGCTCTTACAGGGCATCTGGTTTTTTCCACGATACATACCAATGATGCTCCCAGTACGGTCAACAGGTTGATCGATATAGGTATCAAGCCATTCCTGGTTGCATCGGCAGTTCGAACAATTATGGCCCAGAGACTTGTTAGAACAATCTGCAAATACTGCAAAATACCGCATAAATACTCAGATGATGAATTCAGAGCGGCAGGTGTCGATCCCGCTGAAATGGTTGGCCATACAACATATAAGGGAAAGGGATGCAGTAAATGTAGTGGTTCCGGTTACAAGGGAAGAACAGGACTTTACGAAGTGCTTCCAATTGATAAGAATATAAAACAGTCTATCATCGAAAAAGTTACCGCAGGGCAGCTGCGGGTTATGGCTGTTCGAAACGGGATGAGAACACTGAGAATGGATGCTGTTGCTAAACTGCAAGCGGGTGTTACGACGCTTGAGGAAGTTACCAGGGGTACTGCTGAAGATGACAGGGAAATACTGAGAGCCGTAGAGGAATTGAAGAGCAGAAATGCTCCGCAGAAAGAGGAAGGACATTCGGCCTGATATGATTATTAAAACTCTTTTAAAGGACATGATGGAAAGAAGGGCTACCGACCTTCATCTTACAGTTGGAACCCCTCCCGTTATCAGGATAGATGGTGAGCTGGAAAGGATGGAGTACGATCCTCTGACAGCCCAGGATACCCAGAACCTCGTTTACAGCCTTATCAAGGATGAGCAGAAGAAGAGGTTTGAGCTTGAAAAGGAGCTTGATTTCGCGTTCGGAATCAAAGGTCTTTCAAGATTCAGAGCCAACGTTTTCTTTCAGAGAGGCTGCGTAGCCTGTGCCATCAGGTCTATCCCGCATGAGATCCTTTCTTTCGATGAACTGGGGCTCCCGAGTGTCGTGGAGAGCTTCTCAGAAAGACGGCAGGGCCTGATTCTTGTTACCGGTCCGACAGGATGCGGAAAATCAACTACACTTGCATCAATACTCCGGAAGATAAACGCCACAAGGCATTGTCATATCATAACCATTGAGGATCCTATTGAATACGTGCACCATCACGATAAAGGTATCGTTAATCAGAGGGAGATAGGGCAGGATACCAAGTCCTACAGCAACTCTCTGAAATATGTACTGAGACAGGATCCTGATGTAGTTCTGATAGGTGAGATGAGGGACAGGGAAACCATGCAGGTTGCCCTGAACATTGCCGAGACAGGTCACCTGACACTGGCTACACTGCATACAAACTCCACATATGAATCCATCAACAGAATCATCGACTCATTTCCCGGGGCACAACAGGATCAGGTCAGAAGCCAGCTGTCGTTCGTTATCATAGGCATAATGACGCAGCAGCTTGTACCGAAAGCCAGAGGGACGGGCAGGGCGCTGTCTGCGGAGATACTTGTATGCAACCCGGCAGTCAAGGCAACTATTCGTCAGGATAAACTTCACCAGATATACGGTCTTATGCAGGCCGGTCACAAGTATGGCATGCAGACGATGAACCAATCCCTCTTTAACCTTTACAAAGACAAGGTAATAACCAGAGAGGTTGCTCTTGAACGATCCCACGATGTGGCGGAACTGGAACAGATGGTAGCAACTGGAAGAGACATCATATAGCAATAGGAGGCGGAAATGCCTGAGTTCAGATGGGAAGGAACAAACAGGGCCGGCAGAAAAATGTCGGGTAAAATTTCTGCCGATAAAAAGGCAGAAGCGGAAGCAATCCTCACTCAGAGGGGGGTGAGTGTATCCAAGATCAAAGGTAAAGGGTTCGATATAGCTACCTTTGGTGTAATAGGGTCCGGTGTTAAGGATAAGGAACTTTCGACTTTCACACGTCAGTTCGCTGTTATGATCGACGCTGGCCTTCCCCTTGTCAAATGTCTTCAGATACTTGCTAGACAGCAGGAAAATAAGGTTTTCCAGCTGATGATCGAAGAAATCACGGGGGACGTGGAAAAGGGAGGAACCCTGGCTGACGCCATGGGTAAGCATAAGAAGGTATTCACAGATCTTTATGTGAACATGGTTGCGGCTGGTGAGCAGGGCGGTATTCTGGATACAATCCTGAACAGACTTTCCACACACCTTGAAAAATCAACGGCCCTCAAAAGCAAGATAAAATCGGCCATGATGTACCCTATGGTCGTTCTGATAGTAGTAGTTGTGGTTGTGATGGCTCTTCTGCTTTTCGTTATACCAATTTTCCAGCAGATGTTTGATGATATGGGCGGTGCACTGCCGGGACCTACGCAATTCGTTGTGAACCTTTCCGAATTTGTACAGGGGAACGTCCTCCTTATCCTTTTAGGATTTGCCGCTCTGATAGCCGGATACAATATGTACTACAAGACTAAAAGCGGTGAGAAGGTCATTGATAACATAAAACTCAAAATACCGATCTTCGGTTTGCTAGTCAGAAAAATGTCAATAGCCCGTTTCTCAAGAACTCTGGGTACCCTTATATCAAGCGGTGTATCCATACTTGACGGCCTGAGTATAACCTCCAAGACATCAGGAAACAGGATCATAGCTGATGCGATAATGGAAGCACGAACCAGCATCTCCGGAGGTGAGAATATCTCCAGCCCGCTGCAGGCTTCAGGTGTTTTTCCCGGTATGGTAACCCAGATGATCGCTGTGGGAGAGGAAACAGGCGGAATTGACACCATGCTCATGAAAATTGCCGATTTCTACGAGGACGAAGTGGACACTGCTGTCGCAGGTCTTACTGCAACACTAGAGCCGATCATGATCGTTCTTCTTGGTGGGATAGTAGGATTTATCGTTATTGCCATGTACCTTCCGATCTTCGACATGATCGGTGCTGTAGGAAACTGAGAATCGGAAGAACAGCAGCGTTAAACCTCTGCTGTTTCGAAGAACTGCGGGAGTATGCATAAGGGTATACTGACGATGACGCGCCGCACCTGGCTCCAGGTGGGGCGCCTCATCGTATTCGGTCTCTTCGTGATTTTCGGCATCCTGTTCCTTGGATGGTCAAGTGTCGGAAGAGTCTATTCCGTCGTAGGCTCTGTGGTTGTTCTTACGGTATTTCTTAATTTCCTTTTAAGAAGAATCCTGAAAGAGAATGAATGGCAGCTGTGGGTCCAGTTCATTCTGGATTCTATCCTGGCATCGATCCTGATTCGAATGGCAGGCGGTTTCGACGGCCCCTTTACTGCATTCTTTTTTATTCACACTTTCACGGCCGGTGTATTCCTTGGCATTCGCGGCGGTGTAACAATTGCTGTGCTGGACGCACTCATGATAGCATCCATGGCTTTCGTATCGATTTCCAGCCTGGCAGATGCTACGCCCACAGGGAGCGCATTCGAAAGACTGGTCAGTACTGTCCCCTCGAATATTTCTTTTCAGTACGCTCTTCTTTTCGTGATGATATACGCTGGATTTCTCACAATTACAGGACTCATATCAGGATACCTTTCGCAGCATCTATTGCGTGAAAAGGGAAGGTCTGAAGGAATCCTGAGGCAGCTCAGAGAAGCCAGAACCATGTCCCGCGAAATACTTGAAAGCCTTTCGGACGGGATACTGGTCATAGACAATTCGGGAAATCCCGTAAGCATCAACCAGTCCGGTCTTAAAATCCTGTCACTCGGTAATAAATGGCGTGAACCCGTCTGTAACACGGACATCTATACAATGCTGAAGGAATTTCAGCTTGCAGAAGGAATGCCTCCGGTAATAGAGTTAAGTATTGATGAGGCCATTCTGGAATGCAGAATGGGCACATTCCTTGACCATGAAGGTAATTCGGCGGGAGCCCTGGTGGCCATGACGGATATAACCGAAACATTTGAGCTGAAGAGGCAGCTTCAGGAGCAGGAAAAGCTTGCGGCGATCGGCCGGCTTTCAAGCACAATGGCTCACGAAATAAGAAATCCTCTGGCATCCATGAGCGGTGCTGCTCATATTCTTCAGATGGGAACGCTGGACTGGAAGAAAACGGACAGAATGACCGAACTGATCAGCCATCAGGCGAAGAGGATATCGGAGATAATAGAGGGGTACCTTGAGTTATCCCGTGAGAGTAACGTTTCCTATACTAATTCAGTATCTCTTGCCGCTGTTGTAAATGAAGCAATTGATGTGGCCAGTCAGGGCTTCGGTGGATTGATCGAGATAGAATCTCATATTGAGGGCGATTTTATTGTATTCGGCAATCAGGCAAGGCTTGTGCAGCTGCTTACGAATATCATGCGCAACAGTGTTGAGGCTATTGAAAACTTATCTGAGGGAAAAATCACCGTTTCCCTTGTAAGATCTGCCATGGACGGCATGGCTGAACTCAGCATACATGATAACGGACCCGGAATCCCTGATAAAGTTCTGACCCAGATATTTGCCCCGTTCTTCACAACAAAGAAGGAGGGAACAGGCCTCGGGCTGTTCGTAGCTCGGAAAGTGGCACGTGATCACAGAGGCCGGATTGATATCGAATCGGAGCCGGGAGAAGGTACTAATGTCCGAGTAAGCATTCCTATAGCACCGCCTGATGCCGTAACAGCTGAAATTGGAAGGAATTAGCCATGCGTAAATCTCTTTCTGTAATGATTGTTGATGATGAGAAACCTATGCTTGAATGGCTATCCATATTGCTGGAAGAACATGGATACGATGTGTCATGTTACTCAACGGGAGAACAGGCTGTAGAAGCCGGTTCAATATCCATGCCGGATATACTTGTTGTGGATGTAAAGATGCCTGGAATAAGTGGTTTTGACGTTCTGACGCAGCTCCAGGAGATATCCCCCGGTCTTATCGGTATAATAATGACAGCCTTCTCAAGCGTTGACTCGGCAGTTAAGGCAATGAGGAGGGGAGCGACGGATTATCTTGTTAAACCTTTTGAGGTTGATCAGCTTCTGATAGCGATAGAGAAAGCTCTCAATGAGCGGGATCTTAAAAGGGAGAACCGGGAACTCAGAAAAAGGATCCGGTCGAAATACTCCGTCGAGGAGATAATAGGAAAATCCCGACCCATTGTTGAACTGCTTGAAAAAGTGAGGATGGTTGCGGACAAGAACAGCACGATAATCATCACCGGTGAAAGCGGTACTGGCAAGGAACTCATCGCAAGAGCTATTCACAGCACAGGACCCAGATCTGACCGACCTTTCATGGCGGTCAGCTGCGGAAGCTTTTCCCGCAGTCTTCTCGAAAGCGAATTGTTCGGTCACATGAAAGGATCGTTCACAGGAGCTTACAAGGACAAGGAGGGGCTTCTTGTTGCAGCAAAGGGAGGGACGTTCTTCCTGGACGAAATAGGTGAGCTCGACAGGGAACTTCAGGTAAAACTGCTCAGAGCACTTCAGGAACGACAGGTGCTTCCCGTCGGCGGGACCAGGCAGATACCCTTCGATGCCAGGATAATAGCTGCCACCAATGCAGATCTTGGTGAAATGGTAAAGACCGATGATTTCAGAGCGGACCTCTATTACAGGCT